>DATHJG010000230.1:0-12084 GCA_035489875.1 Solirubrobacteraceae bacterium
GCACGTCGGTCCAGAACGTGTACGCGATCGGCGACATCGTGCGTGGCCCGGCGCTGGCGCACAAGTCCTCCGACGAGGGCCTCATCGCCATCGAGGACGCGGCCGGCCTGGAGACGCACGCGCTCGAGCTGATCGACATCCCGCGCGCCACGTTCTGCGCGCCCAACGTCGCCTCCTTCGGCCTCACGGAGGAGCAGGCGCGCGAGCAGGGCCTGGACGTCGTCGTCGGCAAGCTCCAGTACGGGGCGGTCGGCGCCGGTACGGTCTACGGCGACCGCTCCGGCGTGATCAAGGTGATCGGCGACAAGCGGTACGGCGAGCTGGTCGGCGGCCACATCGTGGGCGCCAAGGCGGTCGACCTCATCCAGGAGCTCGTCAACGCCAAGTCGCTCGAGGGCGGCTACGCGGAGGTCGCGCGCATCGTGCACGGCCACCCGACGTTCTCGGAGGGCGTGATGGAGGCAGCCCGCGCCGCGGATGGCTGGCTCATCCACGGCTAGGAGAGGTTGCCCGTGCCAGCATCCGGCCGGCACCCCGATGAGGATGGTCGCCATCCGGGCGACCTTGACTGCGCGGCCTTCTACTACGACCTCTCGTCCCCTGACGCGTATCTCGCGGCCGAGCGGGTCGTCGGCGTGCTCGGCACGGTGCCGGAGTTCGTGCCCGTGCGAATCGCCGGTGCCGGCGCGTTCCGGTGCGCGCAGGAGGAGGAGATCTACCGCTCCGACATCGAGCAGCGGGCGGCCGCGTACGGGTTGCTCCCGGTGCACTGGCCGCCGGAGCTGCCGGCCGACACGGAGTGGGCGATGCTCGTCGCGACGTACGCGAAGCAGACCGGCCGCGTGGTCGCGTACTCGATGGCGGCGTTCCGCCAGGCGTTCGCCGCGGGCCGCGACCTCGGTGAGCGCGACTGGGTCCTCGTGGCCGCCGCCGCGGCGGAGATGCACCCCGCCGCGGTGATCAAGTCCGCCGAGCTGCGCGGCACGCGCAGGCGCCTCGACGAGGCGACCGCGGCGGCGCGTGCGGCCGGCGTGCTCGACGTGCCGGCGGTGCGCGTCGGCGACCGGGTCTTCCACGGCGACCGCGAGCTGGACGCGGCGGCCCGCGCGCTCGGGGCGGTCGCGTGAAGGCCAACCGCGAGTACGAGCTGATCGTCCGCCGTGGCGGCCGCGGGCCTGCCGCGCTCGCCGATCCGCACCGCGTCGACCAGGTCGAGATCGTCGAGATCGCCAGCGGCGAGGTCGCGCTGTTCTGGGACACTCCGCCGGCCCAGACCGGGCGCCTGTCGCGGGCGCTCAGGGCCGATCTCGCCCAGCTCGACGCCGAGGACTTCGTCCGACGGTGGAGGCGCTGGGAGCCGAGCTAAAGCAACCGCGGGATCGTGCCGAGAACGGGAGTGGCGAGACTCATCCCCTCCCCTCGCTGCAGGCAGCGGCGCACCCCTCTCCTCATCCCCGCGCCGCCGCCATTGTGTGACGGGGCGCCGGCTCCCTCATCAGCCGGCGCCCCCATCACTCCTCGCGCACCGTCGGCGGGTCGTGCTCCCGGCCGGGTTCGCTCCACTCCGAGGTGCGTCGCCGGCCGCGTGCGGGTACCGTCCGAATACCGTCCGGGGGCGATCAAGACCCGCCCGTCGCTGCCGATCCACGTTGCCAGCGGCGGACGCACATCCGCCTGACTGTTTCTGCCATCGACGATGACCCACGCATCCGCCGCATCCACCCCGCCGGCCAGCGTCCCGCGTGCCGCCGCGGGCACGCCGGCCGACCGCCTGTGGGCGACGACGCACGACCTCCTCGCCACCGCGGACGCGGACCGCCGCCTCACCGCGACGAACCCCGCGTGGGAGACGCTGCTCGGGTGGACCGCGGACGAGCTGCACGCCGGCTCCTACGACCGGCTCGTGCATCCGGACGACGTCGAGCGGATCGCGGCGCTCGAGCGCGACGTGCTCGCCGCCTGCGCCGGCGAGCGCCCCGACACCGAGCTGCGCCTGCGCGCCCGCGACGGCAGCTACCGCTGGTTCGCGTTCAGCGCCGCCTGCTCGGAGCCCGATGAGCTCGCCTTCTGCGGCAAGGACGTCACCGCCCGCAAGCAGCGCGAGGAGGAGCTGCGCGCCGCCGACGAGCGCTTCCGCGCCGTCACCGCGTCGACCCGCGACGGCATCGTCTCCGCCGACGGGAACGGCCGGATCATCTTCTGGAACGCCGGGGCCGAGGGCATCTTCGGCCACACGAGCGCCGAGATCGTCGGGCGCCCGCTCACCCATCTCATGCCCGAGCGCTACCGCGACGCGCACCGCGCCGGGATCGCCCGCTTCCTCGAGACCGGCGAAGGCCGTCTGACCGGCTCGACGGTCGAGGTCGAGGGCCTGCGCGCCGACGGCACCGAGTTCCCCGTCGAGCTGTCGCTCGGTTCCTGGAGCCACAACGGGCAGACCTGCTTCACCGGCGTCGTGCGCGACATGTCGGACCGCGTGCGCGCCCGCCAGGCGCTGCGCGAGGCGGAGGAGCGCTTCGCCGGCGCGTTCGAGGGCGCCGCGGTCGGCCTGATGCTCGCCGCGCCCGACGGGACCGTGCTGCGCGCCAACCGCGCGCTGTGCGAGCTGACCGGCTGGCCGGAGGAGGAGCTGGTCGGCCGCCGGTTCGACGAGCTGCTGCACCCGGACGAGCGCGGCGCCGACGACGCGGCGCTCGCGGCGATGCTCGGCGGCCGCACGCGGCGGCTGGCGGCCGAGCGCCGCTTCCTCGTCGCCGACGGCGGCACGCGGTTCGTCCGCATCAACCTGTCGCTCATCCGCACGCCCGACGACGCGCCGCTGCACTTCGTCGGCCAGATCGAGGACGTGACCGGGCGGCGCCGCATGATCGAGGCGCTGACGATCTCCGAGGCGCGCTACAAGGGCCTGATCGCGCACCTGCCCGACTCCACGGTCCACCTGTTCGATCACGACCTGCGGCTGCTCGTGTCCGAGGGCAACCGGATGCACGGCCACGGCTACGACCCGCAGGCGCTCGAGGGGCAGCTCCTGGAGGAGGTCGTCCCGCCCGCGGCGTACGAGCGGCTCGCCCCCGAGTACCGGGCCGCGCTGGCCGGCGAGACGCGCTCGTTCGACCTCGACTCGCTCGACGGCTCCGCCACGTACTGGGTCCAGGTCGCGCCGTTGCGCGACGACGTCGGCCACATCATCGGCGGCATGGCGATCTCCCGCGACATCACCGCGCGCCGGCACGGGGAGCTGGCGTTGCAGCAGCGCGCCGGCGAGCTCGAGCGCTCCAACGCGGAGCTGGAGCAGTTCGCGTACGTCGCGTCGCACGACCTGTCCGAGCCGCTGCGGATGGTGTCGAGCTACCTGCAGCTCCTGCGCCGCCGCTACCACGGCAGGCTCGACGCCGACGCCGACCAGTTCATCGACTTCGCCGTCGACGGCGCCGGCCGGATGCGCGACCTGATCGACGACCTGCTCACGTACTCCCGCGCCGGACGCAGCGGCGAGCCGCTGGGGCCGGTCGACAGCCGCGCCGTTGTCGAGCGCGTCGTCGAGGCCCTGCGGACGGTCGAGGACGCGCGCGAGGCGCGGATCGTGGTCGGCGACCTGCCGACCGTGCTCGGCGACCGCCATCAGCTCGGCCAGCTCTTCCAGAACGTGATCGGGAACGCGGTGAAGTTCGTCCCCGACGACCGCATGCCCGAGATCGAGGTCAGCGCGGTGCGCGCCGGCGAGCGCTGGTGCTTCGAGGTGGCCGACAACGGGATCGGGCTGGAGCCGGCCCACGCGGAGCGCATCTTCCGCATGTTCCAGCGCCTGCACACGCGCGACGAGTACCCCGGCACGGGCATCGGCCTGGCGATCGCGAAGAAGGTCGTCGAGCGCCACGGCGGGACGATCTGGGCCGAGCCCAGCCCGGAAGGCGGCAGCCGCTTCCGCTTCACGCTGCCGAAGGCGCCGGCATGACCGACCGCTCGATCCTGCTCGTCGAGGACAACGCCGGCGACGTCCGCCTCACGCGCGAGGCGCTGCGCGAGGCCGACCTCGAGGTCGAGCTGACGGCCGTGCCCGACGGCGAGCAGGCGCTCGCGTTCCTGCGCAACGAGGGCGAGCACGCCGGCGCGCCGCGGCCCGACCTGATCCTGCTCGACCTCAACCTGCCGAAGAAGAACGGGCTCGAGGTGCTGGAGGAGATCAAGCGCGACCCCGCGCTGCGCACGATGCCGGTGATCATGCTCACGACGTCCTCCTCCGCCCGCGACGTCGCGGCCTGCTACGACCTCGGCGTCAACTGCTACGTGGTCAAGCCGCTCGACCTCGACGACTTCACCGGGCTGGTCCAGGCGATCAACGGCTTCTGGCTCGAGGTCGCGCGGCTGCCCACGCGGTGAAGCCGGGCCGGCGCGCCACCATATACGCTGATGCGCATGGCCGACGTCGCAATGCCCCGCCTCTCCGATTCGATGGAGGAGGGCACGATCCTGAAGTGGCTGAAGTCCGATGGGGACGAGGTCAAGCGCGGCGAGGAGCTCGTCGAGATCGAGACCGACAAGGCCAACATGACCTACGAGGCCGACCAGGAGGGCGTGCTCGCGATCGTCGCCCAGGAGGGCGACACGCTGCCGGTCGGCGCGACGATCGCGAAGGTCGGCGAGGCCTCCGCGGGCGAGGAGCAGGCGGCCGAGCCGGCCGAGCCGGCCGAGCCTGCGCGTGAATCCGTTCCGCGCGCCGAGGACACGGCACCGGCGCGCGAGCAGGAGCCCGCACCGGTCGCCACGGCCGTGCGCGAGGCGCCGCGCGAAGAGGGCAACGGGCGGGTGAAGGCATCGCCGATCGCGCGGCGCATGGCGCAGGATCTGGGTGTCGAGCTCTCGGCGCTGGAGGGCTCGGGGCCGGGTGGCCGGATCGTGAAGGCCGACGTGGAGGCGGCGGCGCAGGACGGCGGGGCGGCGGAGCAGCCGGCGCCCGAGCCCGAGCCCGAGCAGGCGCCCGAGCGCGAGGCGCCTAAGCCGGTCGCGGCGGGCGACGCCGGCAAGGGCGAGACGACGGTGGAGGAGCTGTCGCGGCTGCAGCAGACGATCGCGCGGCGGATGGCGGAGTCCAAGGCGACCGCGCCGGAGTTCGTGATCACCGCCGAGGTCGACATGGATGCGGCGGTCGAGTTCCGCAAGCAACTCAAGGCGGCGTCGGGGGAGCACCCTGCGCCGTCGTTCAACGACTTCGTGGTGAAGGCGGCGGCGCTGGCGCTGCGCGAGTTCCCGCGCGCGAACGGCGCCTATCGCGACGGCAAATTCGAGCTGTACTCGCGGATCAACGTCGGGATCGCGGTCGCCGGTCAGGACGCGCTGATCGTGCCGACGATCTTCGACGCCGACCGCAAGTCACTGGGCGAGATCTCACGCGACGCGCGCAGGCTCGCCGAGCGCGTGCGCGCCGGCGCGATCACGCCGCCCGAGCTGTCCTCGGGCACGTTCAGCGTCTCGAACCTGGGCATGTTCGGGATCAAGCGCTTCAACGCGGTCCTCAACCCACCGCAGGCCGCGATCCTCGCGGTCGGCGAGCTGACGCCGCGGCCGGTCGTGCGCGACGGCGAGGTCACGGTCCGGTCGATCATGGAGCTCACGCTGACCTGCGATCACCGGATCCTCTACGGCGCCGACGCGGCGGAGTTCCTCGGCCGCATCCGCGAGCGCCTCGAGAACCCGCTCAGCCTCGCGCTCTAGCGAACACGCCCCCACACGGAGCTACGCGGGCCTGGCGAGCAGCGCTTCGAGCTTGTCGAATGAGGCGTTCCAGCCCGCCCGAGCGGTCGCGCGCCGCTCGGCGGGATACGGGCGGCTCATCATGATGCGGGTCCTGCCGGCCTCGTCTTCGAGCTGGATGCCGGTGACGATCGGCTCCGGATATCCGAACTCCGGCATCGGGTCGGACATGAGCACGAGCAGCTCGGGCTCGACCAGCTCGACGATCTCGTTGCGGAACCGGAACTGCGCGCCGTCGTCGTCCTGCACGAGGCTGTAGTCGTAGCGGCCGCCTACGCGGAGATCGATGCTGACCGCGTCTCGCGGAGTGGAGTACCCGCTTGGACCGGCCCATCCTGCGACCAGGTCGGGATCGGTCCACGCCTGGAAGACGAGCTCGCGCGGCGCGTCGAGCACGCGGATGACGAAGGGCTCGCCGCGAGCCATCAATCGATCAAGCGCTTCTCGGTCCGCCAGATCGAGAGCCGCCACATCAGCAGGCCGAAGCCGAGGATCGCGGCGACGTGGCCGACGTCGGCCCAGCCCTCCCAGCCGAACGCGGCGTGGCGGACCAGCTCGACGCAGTGGAACAGCGGGTTGAACTGGCCGAGCACCTGCGCCCACTCCGGCAGGCCGCTCAGCGGGAAGTAGGTGCCGGCCACGAGGACGGCGGGCGTCACCACGACGCTCGTGATGTAGGAGAACGTGTCGGCGGACTTCATGACCGCCGAGATCAGCACGCCGAACGCCGCCCAGCCGAATCCGGTGATCAACGCGATCCCCGGCACGGCGAACATGCCCCACGCGGGGTCGAGCCCGAAGACCATCGCGACGAGCAACGGCACCGACCCGTAGACGCCGGCGCGCGCCGCGACCCACAGCACCTCGCCGGTCACCAGCTCCTCGGTGTCGACCGGCGCGGCCAGGATCGCGTCGTACGTGCGCTGGAACTCGCGCTTGAAGTACGTCCCGTACATCGTCGCGAACACCGACGAGAACATCACCGCCGTGGCGACCGTGCCGGTGCCGACGAACTCGACGTAGTCGTAGCCGCCGACCGTCGAGACCAGCGAGCCGAAGCCGAAGCCGAACGCGATCAGGTAGATCGTCGGCTCGACGGTCGACGCGAACGTCGTCCCGCGCCAGTAGGACGAGTAGTTGATGACCTCGCGCACGAGCACGCCCGCCAGGGCGGGGCGCTCCAGCCGGCCGAGCCGGCGCTTCCTCAGGCTCGCAGTGGTCATGCGATTTCCTCGCCGGTCAGCAGGACGAACACGTCTTCCAGGTTGGCTGCGCGGCGCTCGCCGTCCGGCGCGTTGCCGTTGATGCGCAGGACCGCCACCGACGTGCCGGTCCGGCGCGTGACGTGGCCGGCGGCGACCGCCTCCGCCTCGACCTCGGCGAGCCGCGCCGGCGAGCCGTAGACCTCGACCGCGTCGGCGCCGGCGTGCTCGCGCACGAGCAGCTCCGGCGGCCCGACCGCGACGACCTTGCCGTGCGACATGATCGTCACGGTGTCGGCCAGCCGCTCGGCCTCCTCGATGTAGTGGGTCGACATCAGGATCGAGACGCCCTCGCCGCGCAGGCGGTCGATCAGCGCCCAGATCTCCTGGCGCACCTGCGGGTCCAGCCCGACGGTCGGCTCGTCCATCAGCACGAGTCGCGGCTGGTGCACGAGCGCGCGGGCGATCAGCAGCCGCCGGCGCATGCCGCCCGAGAGCTTGTCGACCTTGGTGTCGCGGCGATCGGCGAGGTTCGCGATCGCCAGCGTGCGGTCGATCGCCGCGCGCCGCTCGGCGCGGGGCACGCGGTACAGGTAGGTGAAGACGACGAGGTTCTGCTGGACGGTCAGCGTCGTATCGAGGTTGTCCTGCTGCGGCACCACGCCCATCTGCGCACGCGCGGACTTCGACTCGCGGGGCAGCGAGTGGCCGAGCACCTCGAGCTCGCCGCGATCGGCGATCGCCTGCGCGGTGAGCATCTTCATCGTCGTGCTCTTGCCGGCGCCGTTCGGGCCGAGCAGGCCGACGCAGGCGCCTTCGGGGACGTCGAGGTCGAGGCCGTCGACCGCCTGGATCGGGCCGTAGGCTTTTGCGACGTCTCTGAGGCGGATTGCGTGCATGGGCTCCAAGAGGCTAGGGCGGCCGGTGGCCCGGTTGCCAGGGGACATTGGTCGTAAGACTCCCCCTGAGCGTAGGACTCATCGCTTTCCCGCGGAGATCAGTGGAAGCCGCCGACGGTGCGGAACGCGCTGTTCGGCTCCATCGAGTCGTCGCGCCGCACGCCGGCGGGGCGCCGGTCGGTCTCGACGTACAGGCAGAGCCAGCGGCGCGGGTCGGCGCCCGGCACGCACGCGCGGTAGAGCTCGTCCTTCAGCCGCAGCGTGTCGAGGAAGCCGAGACCGCCGCGCCATTCCTCCCCCTGCCCGCCGACGTAGCCGGCCACGGCGGCCGCGACCGCGGCGCGATCCTCGTCCTCGGCCGCGATCGCCGGCCGGTGCGCGAGCCCGGCGACGAGGATCGCGACGGTCAGCGCGAGGACGAGCGCCGTGCCCGCGTAGTCGTACGCGATCGGACGCGGCAGATCGGGGCGGTGGCGGCGGCGCAGCACGCGGCCGGCGAACGGCGCGACGACGGCGAGCACGAAGAGGTTCGCGAAGCCCGCGAGCAGCACGCCGCCGACCACGCCGGGCGGCGTCCCGTCGTACGGCGGCAGCTCGGTGATCAGGACCCCGTCGACCGCCGTCAGCCCGAAGAAGGCCGGCCACAGCCACGCCCCGCGCATGCGCCAGCGCAGTCGTGACGGCCAGAGCCGCTCCACCCGCTCGGAGTGCTGCACCCTTCGGAGGGTAACCTTGGGCCGAACACGGCAGACTCGCGGCGGCGATCCCGCGCGGGCGCCAGTACGAACGGGCGCGCCGGCGGATCCCGGAAAGCGCCCACCGAGAAAGGGTGGTGGTTGCGCCAGATGGCGACGCAAACGGCAGGATCCGACGTACCTGCCTCGGTCAGTGAGCATCTGACGATCGACGACAGGGTCGGGCTGTTGCGGGCGATGCTCTCGATGCGGGCGATCGAGGAGCGGGCGATGATGCTGTATCGCCAGGGCAAGGTCCCCGGCTCCTTCTACGACGGCTTCGGCCAGGAGGCCGTCTCGGCCGGTCCCGCGTGGGCGATGCACGGTCACGACCGTCTCTGCATCCTCCACCGCGACCTCGCCGCGCACCTCATCCGCGGCGTCCCGCCGGCGAGCGTCTTCGGCCAGTACATGGGCCGCGCCGGCGGCGTGACCGGCGGCCGCGACGGCAACGTGCACTTCGGCGAGCGCCGCGTCGGCTGCGTCGGGATGGTGTCGATGCTGCCGGACATGATGCTCGTCGCCGCGGGCCTCGCGATGGCGTTCAAGCTGCGCGGCGAGCGGCGCGCGGCGCTCACGTGGTTCGGCGACGGCTCCACGTCGCGCGGCGACTTCCACGAAGCGATGAACTGGGCCGGCGTGCAGCGGCTCCCCGTGATCTTCATCCTCGAGAACAACCAGTACGCGTACTCGACGCCGACCACGTCGCAGTTCGCGGTCGACCCCGTCGAGCGCGCCGCGTCGTACGGCTTCCCGGGCGTGAGCGTCGACGGCAACGACGTCGAGGCCATGTTCGAGGCGACGCGCCAGGCGCGCGAACGGGCGATCGCCGGCGAGGGCCCGACGATGATCGAGGCCGTGACGATGCGCATGCATGGCCACGCGGCGCACGACGACATGAAGTACGTGCCCGCCGAGCAGATCGAGGAGTGGCGGCGCAAGGACCCGATCGACCGCCAGGTCCGGCGGCTGGAGGCGCTCGGCGTCGACGTCGCCGCGCTCCGGGCCGAGGTCAAGGCCGAGATCGACGCGGCCGTCGAGGAGGCGCTCGCGATGCCGATGCCCGACGGCGACAGCGCCACCGACCGGGTGTTCGCCGACGAGCCGGCGCTGCTCGAGGACGGCGAGACGCGCTGGAGCGGGTTCTAGCCATGCCGACCATGACCTACCTGCAGGCGATCTCCGACGGCATGCGCGAGGAGATGCGCGCCGACGAGCGCGTGTTCGTGATGGGCGAGGACATCGGCGTGTTCGGCGGCGCCTTCAAGGTGACCGACGGCTTCTTCGAGGAGTTCGGCGCCGCGCGCGTGATGGACACGCCGCTGGCGGAGTCCGGGATCGTGGGGACGGCGATCGGCGCCGCGGTCGAGGGCCTACGGCCGATCGCCGAGATGCAGTTCGCCGACTTCATCTCCTGCGGGTTCGACCAGCTCGTCAACGTCACGGGGAAGATGTTCTACCGGCAGGGCCTGAGCGTGAACATCACCGTCCGGCTCCCGTCGGGCGGCGGCTTCTCCGGCGGCCCGTACCACTCGCAGAACCCCGAGGCGTGGTTCATGCACGCACCGGGGCTGAAGGTCGTCGCGCCGTCGACGGCCGAGGACGCGAAGGGGCTGATCATCAAGTCGGTGCGCGACCCCAACCCGGTCGTGTTCATGGAGCACAAGCACCTCTACCGCCGGGTCAAGGGCGACGTGCCCGCGGGCGCGTACGAGACCGACTTCACCGCGCGCGTGGCGCGCGAGGGCACCGATCTCGTCGTGATCGCATACGGCGCGATGGTGCACACCGCGCTCGAGGCGACCGAGAACATGGACGCGTCGGTCGAGGTGCTCGACCTGCGCTCGCTCGTGCCGCTCGACGAGGAGGCGATCCTCGCGTCCGTGCGCAAGTGCTCGAAGGTGGTGGTGGTCGACGAGGCCAACCAGATGTGCGCCGCCGGCGCGCAGGTGGCGGCGCTGATCGCCGAGAAGGGCTGGGAGGACCTCGACGGGCCTGTCGTGCGCGTGGCGACCCCGGACGTCCCGATCCCCTTCTCGCCGACGTTGGAGCAGGCGGTGCTGCCGCAGGTGGACGACGTGCGCGAGGCGGTGAGGGAGCTCCTTGAATACTGAGATCACGATGCCGCAGATGGGCGTCTCCGTCGTCGAGGGGACCGTCGTCGAATGGAAGAAGCAGGTCGGCGACTGGGTCGAGGCCGACGAGGTGATCGCCGCGATCTCGACCGACAAGATCGACACCGACGTCGAGGCGCCGGCGGCCGGGCGGCTGCAGGAGATCGTCGTCGGGGTGGGCGAGACCGTCGAGGTCGGGACCGTGCTCGCGCTGATCGCCACCGACGCCAAGCCGGGCGAGCCCCACTCGTCCGAGGGGACGAGCGAGGCGGATGTCGCGCTCGAGGCGGCGGGCGAGGCCGGGTCGCTCCAGGGCGACGCCGAGCGCAGCGGCCCGCGGCGCTACTCGCCGGTCGTGATGCGCATGGCCGCCGAGCACGACCTCGACCTGTCGCAGATCGAGGGCAGCGGCCGCGGCGGCCGGGTGCGCAAGCAGGACGTGCTGGCGTACATGGAGAACGGCGGTTCGAAGGAAGCGCCGATGCACATCGAGTCGCCGTACCGGCCCGACGAACCGGTCGCGCCGAAGAAGCGTCCGCCGCGGTTCACGCAGCCCGCGGAGCCGGCGGCGACGGGCGGCGCGCCGCTGTCGCGCATGCGCCAGTCGATCGGGCGCGCGATGGTCGAGTCGCTCCGGACGGCCGCGACGTGCACCACGATCGTCGAGGCCGACATGACGCGGGTCGACGCGGCGCGCAAGGCGCTCGGCGTGACGTACCTCCCGATCGTCGCCCGCGCGACGATCGAGACGCTGCGCGACTTCCCCACGCTCAACGCCACGCTCGAGGGGGAGACGTTCACGACGTACGAGGGCGTGCACCTCGGGGTCGCGGTGTCGCTCGGCGGCGGCGGCCTCATCGTGCCCGTGATCCGCGACGCGCAGGAGCTCTCCGTCGAAGGGCTCGCCGGCCGGATCAAGGACCTCGCCCGCCGGGCGCGCGAGAACGCGCTCACGCCCGACGAGGTGCGCGGCGGGTCGTTCACGATCACCAACCCGGGCGGCTACGGCTCGATCATCGCCACGCCGGTGATCAACCAGCCGCAGGTCGCGATCCTCGACACCGAGGCGGTCGTCAAGCGGCCGGTGGTGATCACCGACGAGCTGGGGAACGACTCGATCGCCATCCGGCACATGACGTACCTCTGCATGAGCTGGGACCACCGGGCGCTCGACGGCGCGCTGGCGGCTCAGTTCCTACGCGCCCTGGCCGACCGGCTCGAGGCCTGGCCGGTCTGACGACCACTCGTACTGCAGCTCGCGCGCGGCGGCCGCGGCCAGGCCGGGGCCGCCGAGGCGCTCGCGCAGGCGGAGCGCGAGGTCGAGCCCGCACGCGGGCGCACCGGCGGTGAGGATGTCGCCGTCGTCGACGACGCGGGCCGCGAC
>DATHJG010000231.1:0-2435 GCA_035489875.1 Solirubrobacteraceae bacterium
CGGTGATCTTACCCACGCGCGACCCCCACGAGCTCCGCGAAGGCGAGCTCCCGCTTCTCGGACCTGGCGCGCGCCTGCGCGACGAGAATCCGCTTGTAGTCCTTCGGAATGACCTTGACCATGCGCGAGCACGTCAGCGGCCACGACGACAGCGCATCGGCCGCGAGTGTGCTGCCGGTATGCCCGGCGTGGCTGGCAATCAGGCCGCGCACCAGCTCGACGTCCTCCTCCTCCTCGAGACGTTCGAGCTCGACCATGCTCGTATTGCACCGCCGGACAAAGAGGCCGTCCGTGTCGATCACGTAGGCCACACCGCCACTCATGCCGGCGGCGAAGTTCCGCCCCGTCTTGCCGAGCACCACGACACGCCCGCCCGTCATGTACTCGCAGCCGTGATCGCCGACCCCCTCGACCACGGCATGGGCCCCGCTGTTCCGAACAGCAAAGCGTTCCCCCGCGATCCCGCGCACGAACGCCTCGCCGCCTGTGGCGCCGTAGAGCGCCACGTTGCCGATGATCACGTTGTCTTCCGGAACAAAGGTGCTCGATGGCGGCGGATAGACGAGCAGCCGGCCTCCGGACAGTCCCTTGCCCCAGAAGTCGTTCGCGTCCCCCTCGAGGCTGAGCGTCACGCCACGCGGCACGAAGGCCCCGAAGCTTTGTCCCGCAGTCCCCGTGAAGTGAATCCGGATCGTGTCGTCCGGCAGCCCTTCTCCCCCGTACCGCTTCGTGATCTCGTACCCCAGCATCGTCCCCGCGGCCCGGTTGGCGTTGCGGATCGGCAGATGAATGGTGACCGGCTCCCGGCGCTCGAGCGCGGGCTCGGCAGCCGCAATGATCTGGTGATCGAGCACCTTGTCGAGGCCGTGATCCTGCGCAACGATGCGGCGGCGCGACGCCCCTTCCGCAATGACCGGCTGATGAAGAATGCACGAGAGGTCGACCCCTGCCGCCTTCCAGTGATCCAGAGCCGGCTTCACGTCGAGGCGATCGGCGCGCCCGACCATGTCGTCGAGCGTGCGGAACCCGAGCTCCGCCATCAGCTCGCGGACGTCTTCCGCCACGAAACGGAAGTAGTTCTCGACGAACTCCGGCTTGCCCGTGAACTTGGCGCGCAGCACCGGATCCTGCGTCGCGACTCCCACGGGACACGTATTGAGGTGACAGACGCGCATCATGACGCAGCCCGACACGACGAGCGCGGTCGTCGAGAACCCGAACTCCTCCGCGCCGAGCAGCGCCGCCACGACCACGTCACGTCCGGTCTTCAGCTGCCCGTCCACCTGCACGACGATGCGGTCGCGGAGGTTGTTCATGAGGAGGACCTGCTGCGTTTCCGCGAGACCGAGCTCCCACGGAGCGCCGCTGTGCTTGAGGGCGGTGAGCGGCGACGCGCCCGTGCCGCCGTCGTGACCGGAGATGAGCACGACGTCTCCGTGCGCCTTGGCGACGCCGGCCGCGATCGTGCCGACGCCCACTTCCGCGACCAGCTTCACGTGGACGCGCGCGACGGGGTTGGCGTTCTTCAGGTCAAAAATGAGCTGCGCGAGATCCTCGATCGAATAGATGTCGTGGTGCGGCGGCGGCGAGAGCAGCGTGACGCCGGGCGTTGAATGCCGCACCTTGGCAATCCAGGGATAGACCTTCGGGCCGGGCAGCTGACCGCCTTCTCCGGGCTTGGCTCCCTGCGCCATCTTGATCTGGAGGTCACTCGCATTGACGAGATACTCGCTCGTGACGCCGAAGCGCGCCGATGCGACCTGTTTGATGGCGCTCCGGCGGGAGTCGCCGTTGGCGTCGGGCACATTCCGCGCCGGATCCTCGCCCCCTTCGCCGGTGTTGGATTTGGCGCCGAGCCGGTTCATCGCAATCGCAATCGTCTCGTGCGCCTCCTGGCTGATCGAGCCGTACGACATCGCGCCGGTCGCGAACCGCTTGACGATCGACTCCACCGGCTCGACCTCGTCTATCGGCACCGAGGTCCCCGGCGTGAACTTCAGGAGGCCGCGGAGCGTGCCGAGCTTCTGGCTCTGGTCGTTCACCATGCCGGTGAACTCACGATAGATCCCGTACTGCCCCGAGCGCGTCGCGTGCTGGAGCTTGAAGACGGTCTCCGGATTGAAGAGATGGTGCTCGCCGTCGCGACGCCATTGGTACTCGCCCCCCGCGTCCAGGTCGGGAGAGCCGCCGGTGCGGGTCGGGAATGCGCGCTCGTGCCGCTGCCGGACTTCCTCCGCCACCACTTCGATCCCGACGCCGCCGATACGGGACGCCGTCGAGGTGAAATAGCGATCGATGAAGTCCTGATCGAGCCCGATGGCCTCGAAGATCTGGGCGCCGCAATAGCTCTGCAGCGTCGAGATGCCCATCTTCGACATGACCTTGAGCAGGCCCTCGTCGAGCGCCTTCTTGTAGTTGGCCAGGCACTGGGCGAG
>DATHJG010000232.1:0-6399 GCA_035489875.1 Solirubrobacteraceae bacterium
CACCAAGCAGGCCGAGCGCGCCGCCGAGGACATCATCGAGGACGCCCGCGCCCGCGAGCGCGAGATCCGGCTCGGCGCGGAGGACTACGCCGACGAGATCCTCAACACCCTCGAGGTCAACCTCTCGAAGTTCATCGCGGCGGTCCAGCGCGGCCGCGAGCGGCTCCAGGGCAAGGACGAGCCCGCCGAAGTCGGCTAACGGCCGCCTGGCTCGCCGGCTCGAAGTTGAGCCGGCCGCCCCCCCGGACGGCCGGCAACCCAGTCAACGGCCGGTCGGGCGATTTCTTTCGACCCGCTCGACAAAAGGTCGAGCAACGTAGTGGTAGCCGTACCCTGTGCGGCGGGCTCCGGCGGCTAGAACCTGCTGTCGTGCTGGAGCTGGACGGATTGACGCGGCGGTTCGGCGAGGTCGTCGCGCTCGCCGATCTCACGTTCTCGGTCGCCCCGGGCCGGATGTGCGGCTTCGTCGGGCCGAACGGCGCGGGCAAGACGACCGCGATGCGGATCGTGCTCGGCGTGCTGCAGCCCGACGCCGGCCGCGTGCGCTGGAACGGCGCGCCCGTCGACGCCCCGGCCCGCGCCCGCTTCGGCTACATGCCGGAGGAGCGCGGCCTGTACCCCAAGATGCGCGTCCGCGCCCAGCTCGTCTACTTCGCCCGCCTGCACGGGCTCGCGGCCTCCGACGCCGCCGCGGCGGCGGAGCGCTGGATCGAGCGGCTGGGGCTGAGCGAGCGCGCCGGCGACCGCGTCGAGGCCCTTTCGCTCGGCAACCAGCAGCGCGTGCAGCTCGGCGTGGCGCTCGTCCACGACCCGGAGGTGCTCGTCCTCGACGAGCCGTTCTCCGGCCTGGACCCGGTCGGCGTCGACGTGATGAGCGGCGTGCTGCGCGAGCGCGCCGACGCAGGCGTCCCGGTCGTGTTCTCCTCCCATCAGCTCGAGCTGGTCGAGCGGCTGTGCGAGGACGTCGCGATCGTGAACCGCGGCCGGCTCGTCGCCTCCGGGGCGGTCGGCGAGCTGCGCGAGCGCGGGCGCGGCGGCGTGGAGCAGGTCCGGATCCGCGTCGAGGGCGACGGGGACGGCCGCTGGCTGGCCGGCGTGCCCGGCGCCGAGCTGGCCGAGGCCGGCCCGCGCGGGCTGCTCGTGCGCCTGGAGCCGGGCGCGCGGCCGGACGCCGTGCTCGACGCGGCCCGCGCCGCCGGCACCGTGACCCACTTCAGCCTCGAGCGCCCCAGCCTCGCCGACCTGTTCCGCGCGGCGGTGGCCGTATGAGCGGGCGTTCTGCCGTCGGGCTGGTCGCGCGGCGCGAGATCTCGGAGCGGATCACGGAGAAGAGCTTCCTCATCTCGACGGTCATATCGCTGGTGGTGATCGCGTGCGTCGCGCTGCTGCCGAACGCGCTCGGGTTCGGCGGCAAGGACGGGTACACGGTCGCGGTCGACGATCCCGCCATGCAGTCGGTCGCGGACGCCGCGGTGCGCCAGGCGGACGCGTTCGACGCCAAGGTCGAGCTGGTCGAGAGCGGCGACGCGGACGCGACGTTGACGTCGAGCGGGATCCGGGCGCAGGAGAAGCCCGACGACAAGCTGCTGAACATCCTCCAGGCGGCCAACGGACAGGTCCGCAGCGCCGACGCGCTGCGCGACGCGGGCCTGGACGACCGGCGGGCCTCCGCCGCGCTCTCGCCCCCGCCGTTGCGGCTCACGACGGCCGAGCCGATCGACGCCGCGGCCGAGGAGCGCGGCGGCTTCGCGTTCTTCGCGGTCCTGCTGCTCTACGGGCAGCTCATCGGGATGGGTTACTTCGTCGCGATGGGCGTGGTGGAGGAGAAGAGCTCGCGCGTCGTCGAGCTGCTGCTGTCGACCCTGCGACCACGCCACCTGCTCGCGGGCAAGATCCTCGGCCTCGGCCTGCTCGGCCTGGGGCAGCTCTTGCTGCTCGCTGTGCTCGGGCTCGCAGTGGCGGGCGCCGGCGGCGCACTGGACGTGAACGGCGACGTGATCGTCGCGGCCGGGCTCGCGCTGGTCTGGTTCGTCGTCGGCTACGCGTTCTACGCGGCGGCGTTCGCGTGCGCGGCGTCGCTCGTGTCGCGGCAGGAGGACCTGCAGTCCGTGCTCACGCCGCTCACGCTCGTGCTCATGGTCGGCTTCTTCATCTCGTTCGGCGTCGCCAGCGACCCGAACGGCACGCTGGCCCAGGTCGTCTCCTTCATCCCCCCGGTGGCCCCGATGACGATGCCGCCCCGGATCGCGCTGGGCGAGGCGAGCGCCCTGGAGGTGGCGGGCGCGCTCGCGGCGACGCTCGGGGCGACGGCGCTGCTGGTTCCGCTGGCGGCGCGGATCTACAGCGGTGCCGTGCTGCGGACCGGGGGGACGATCAAGCTGCGCGAGGCCTGGCGGGCGGCTCGCGCTTGATGCCTCACCCCGCGGCGCGTCTCAGACCAGCCGGCCCTGCGGCGGCGAGTCGTCGCCCGTCCCCGCGACGACGAGCTCGTCGATGTGCGCCAGGTGCCCGCGGACGCGGTCGGCCATCTCGTCGAGGATCCTGCGCGCGGAGTCGATCCCGCCCGACGCCGCGGTGAGCTGGGACTTGATGCGCCGCACGTCGTCCATCGACGCCAGCGCGCGCTCGACCTCGGTGCGCAGCGCGCCGCCGTCCAGACCGTCGCCGTCCGCCTCGGCCATGAGCGTCCGGGCACGGGCGAGCGAGTAGGCCACCTCGAGCCCGAGCCGCCCGCCCTCCTCGCCGTCGTAGACCACGAACAGCTTGTCGCCGTTGACCTCGCGCAGCTGCGCGCCCCGGCCGGGCAGGAGGTCCTCGGACGGCACGACCCAGACGCCGTAGTCGGCATCGCGCTGCTCCATCGCGGCGTCGAGCTCGGCGATCGCCTTGTTCTTCGGGGTGTACGCGTTCTTGGCCTCGAACACGATCCGGGCGCGCGCCGGGCCGGCGCACCCGTCCACGCCCACGACCACGTCGCCCTTGCGGCCGCCGCTGCCGGGCAGGTCCCCGACCGCGTCGCAGTCGTCGCCGCGCGCCCGGGCGATCTCGTCGACCGCCTCGAACACCGCCTCCTCGTACGGCCGGCCCTTGGCGGTGGAGCGGGCGTGCTCGGCGGCGACCTCCGCGTCCTTCTCGCGCTCGGCCTGGAGCTTGACGACCTCGCCCTTGAGCGCGGAGATCTGCTCGTTGAGCGCCTTCAGGTTCGTGTCCTGCTGCTCGGCCGCCCGCCGCATCGCGGCCATCGTCCCCGCCTTGAAGTCCGCGAGCGGGTTGTGCGCGTCGGCGGAGGAGAACTGCTTGAGCAGGTCCTCGCGCATGCGTGCGGACTGCTCCGCCATCACCTCGCGCAGCTGATGCTGGACGGCGACCGAGGACTCGGCGCCGAACAGCCGCTCGAGCTCCTTCGCCAGGTGGCCGTTCTCGGGCGCGAACACGTCGTCGACGCGCTTGCCGAGGAACTCGGCCACCGTGCGCGCCTTCTCGGTGAACGCGCCCTCGACCTCCCGCGAGACCTTCTCGAATTCGGTCCGCACGAAGTCGGCGTTGACCTCGGCCTGCTCGCGCGACAGGACGCGCGCGCCGATCTCGATCGCGTCGACCAGCACCTCGGCCGGGTCGGCGCCCGCCTCGCTCCGCTCGCGCACGAGCTCGACGGCCACGCGATCGCGCACGGCGAGCGCATCGGCGACGACGACGTCGCCGATGACGGCGACGCGGGGTGAGCGGAGTGGCGTGGCGGCTTCCATACGGTGGAGTCGCACGGTACGCGCGGCACCTGACGGAACGCACGAGACGGTGCAGCCGGGGCGTCGACGACCCAGGCTCAGCGGACGTCGAAGCCGCGCAGCCCCTCGGGCGGCTCGTCGGCGACGTCGAGCCGCGACACGTCCGCATGCCCCGGCCCCGCCCGGCACAGCTCGACGACCCGCTCCACGGCCGCTTCCTGCCCTTCGAACACCGCCTCGACGGTCCCGTCCGGCCGGTTCGCGGCCCAGCCGGCGACGCCGGCCGCTTGCGCCGCGCGCCGGACCGAATCGCGGAAGAAGACGCCCTGCACCCGCCCGTGGGCGCGCACCCGCTTGCGCACGGTCATGCGGGTACCGTAGACCGATGGCCGCGATCGAGGTGCTCGACGCCGATATCACGAGGCTGGACGTGGACGCGATCGCGAACGCCGCCAACACGCGGCTGCTCCACGGCGGCGGCGTGGCGGCCGCGATCGCCCGCGCGGGCGGGCCGGTGGTCGCCGCGGAGTCGCGGCAGCGCGCCCCGATCGGCCTGGGCGAGGCGGTCCAGACGTCCGGCGGCGCGATGCCGTGCCGCTGGGTGATCCACGCCGCCACGATGGAGCTCGGCGGCCCGACGTCCGCGGACGTGATCGGCCGCGCCACGGCGTCCACGCTCGCGCGCGCGGACGAGCTCGGCGCCCGCAGCCTCGCGCTCGTCGCGTTCGGCACCGGCGTCGGCGGCTTCCCGCTCGACGAGGCCGCGCGGATCGAGGTCGACGAGGTCCGCCGCCACCTGGCCGCCGGCTCCGAGCTCGAGCGCGTCGTCTTCGCCGTCCACGGCGAGCCGGCGCGCGCGGCGTTCCAGGCGGCGATCGACGCCGCGGGATGAGTGCGCGGGGCGGTGCGGGTGGTCGGCGGCGTGGTGTGAGCGATCGACGCGGTGGGATGACCCGGCGGAGCGGGATCGCCGAGCGGCCGCGCGGCGGCCGATGAGCGACCTCGCCGCGGCCCTACGCGACGCCGGCGGCGCCGGCGCGCCCGCGGCCGCCACCGCGCACCTGCGCGGGCTGCTGCTCGGCGCGCTGCGCCACGGGCGAGCGGAGCTCGCCCTCAAGCGCTCCGGCTACGGGGCGCCCGTCGAGGTCGCGATCGGCCAGGAGGGCGACCGGCTGCTCGCCGCCACCCCCGCCGACGCCGTCCTCCGCGCCGACCCGCAGCAGGCCGCCGAGCGCGCGTGGCTGCTCGTCGCCGCCGTCGTCGGCGCGCTCGTGGAATTGGCGGAACCGGGCGCGCCCGCGGACGCCGCCGCGATCGACATCAGCGCCGGCGACCTCGAGGGCTTCCTCGTCGTCTCCCTGCCCGCGCCGGCGCTCGACCCGGCCGCCCTGGACGAGCTCGTCCCGCTCGCGTTCGACGATCACGCGAGCGGCATCGACCGCCTCCGCGCCCACGCGCTCGCGATCCCCGGCGCGCTCCTCGCCGACGTCGCGCTGCGCGAGCCGATCGGCGCGGGGCACCCACTGCGGATCGCCGAGGCCGTCGCCCGCTTCGGCGGCCACCCCGCCGACCCGCGCTCGGTCGAGGAGCACGAGGAGGTCGTCTTCCCGCTCCTGGACACGGACGAGGGGCGCCGGATCGCCCCGCACGAGGACCCCGACCCGGCCAAGCGCGTCGCCCGCCGCATCCTGCAGCGACTCAACGGCATGGGCAAGTGGGGCGGCTACCACACCGACTTCGCCCACCTCGCGCGTGGGTTCGCCGGCAACGACCGCCAGCTCGCCCAGGCGGTGGGGGAGGCGCTGCTCGCCGACGGGCTGCTGGCGGAGAAGCCGTCGGTCGGCCAGCGCCACGTCTTCCTCAACCCACGCCGCGCCGCGGACATCCACCGGCTCATCGAGACGGGCGCTGCGCCACCGGGGTTGAAGCTCCCGGATCGGTGAGAAACTGCTGCGCATGAAGCCACCGAGCCCCGGCCAGATCGCCGGCAAGCTGCAGACCGTCGCCACGCTCGCCGGGGCCGGCATCCTCCGCGCGCAGCGGCCGGACCGCCTGTTCCACGCCGCCGCCGCGCTGATCCGCTGGGGCGCGACGCCGGCCGCCGGCTACAAGGCCGCGGCGTCGCGCTATCCCGACGACCTCGCGCTGATCGACGAGTCGGGCACGCTCACCTTCAAGGACGTGCACGAGCGCTCCAACGCGCTGGCGCACGCGCTCAGAGCCGAAGGCGTCGGACCCGGCTCGCGCGTCGCGATCATGTGTCGCAACCACCGCGGCTGGGTCGAGGCGTACGTCGCGACCAACAAGCTCGGCGCCCACGCGCTGTTCATGAACACCGCCTTCTCGGGGCCGCAGCTGGCCGACGTGGCGCAGCGCGAGGAGCCCGCCGCGGTCGTCTTCGACGAGGAGTTCGCGGACGTGCTCGCGGAGGCGACGCGGGAGCGCAAGCGCTTCATCGCCTGGCACGAGCCCGGGGCCGACCGCGGCGAGGACCGCACGCTGGACGACCTGATCGCCGGCGGCGACGTCTCCGACCTCGCGCCTCCGCCCGAGCAGGGCAAGGCGCTGATTCTCACGTCCGGCACGACCGGCACGCCCAAGGGCGCGAGCCGCAAGCAGCCCCAGTCGCTCGACCCGGTCGCCGCGCTGCTGGAGCGGATCCCGCTCAAGGCCC
>DATHJG010000233.1:0-2756 GCA_035489875.1 Solirubrobacteraceae bacterium
CGCGGCCCGAGCTCGACGAAGTTCAGCTCCGGCACCGTCGTCGTGATCGGCGGATCGCGCGGCCTGACCGGCGCGCCGTGCATGGCCGCGCTCGCCGCGATGCGGGCCGGCGCGGGCTACGTCAGGGTCGCCGCACCGGCAAGTCTCGGGCTGACGTTCAGCGTGAGGCTGCTGGAAGCGATGTTCGTCGGGCTGCCCGAGGACGACGGCTCGCTCGCGCCCGAGGCGCTCCAGGCCGCGATCGAGCCGGTCGGGCGCGCCGACGCCGTCGTGCTCGGCCCCGGGCTCGGCAGGTCGGCGGGCGCGCAGGCGCTCGCGCGCGAGTTGGTGCAGCGGATCGACGTCCCGCTGGTGATCGACGCCGACGGGCTGAACGCGCTCGCCGGGCAGCTCGAGACGCTCCGCCACCGCCGCTGGCCGACCGTGTTGACCCCGCACGCGGGCGAGCTGGGGCGGCTGCTCGAGGTCGAGTCGGCCGAGGTCGAGCGCGCCCGGCTCGCGCATGCGCGGGCGGCGGCGGCCCGCTCCCAGGCGCTGGTGGTGCTCAAGGGCGACGACACGCTCCTGGCCGCGCCCTCGGGTCGCGTCGCGATCTCGCCCGGCGGCGCGCCGGCCCTCGCCACCGCCGGCACCGGCGACGTGCTCGCGGGCGTGACCGGCGCGATGCTCGCCAAGGGCCTCTCGCCGGCGCACGCCGCGTGCGCGGCCGTCCACGCGCATCTGCGGGCCGGCCGGCTCGCCGCCGAGCCGCACGGGCCGGACGGCGTGATCGCGTCCGACGTGATCGCTGCGCTGCCCGCGGCGCTGTCCGCGTAGGATTCCGGCGGCTCATGCCGCTCATCGTCGCCGAAGCCGACCCGATCACGACCGGCGAGGTCGCCGACCCGCGCCTGCCCAGGGCCGGCGTGCAGGAGGCGGCGCGCAAGATCGCCCGCTCCGAGCGCGACCGGCTGCCGGTCGCCGAGCACGGCCGGCTGCAGGGCGTCGTCTCCCGCGTCGACGTGCTCGACGCGCTGACGCGGGAGTAGCGGGTGCTGCGGGCGCTCGCCCGGGTCGACGTGGGGGCCATCCAGCGCAACTGCGCGGAGCTGGCGCGCGTCGCGGCGCCCGCGGCGTTGTGCGCGGTGGTCAAGGCGGACGGGTACGGGCACGGCGCCGTCCAGGCGGCCCGGGCCGCTCAGGCCGGCGGGGCGCCGTGGCTCGCGGTGGCGACCGCGGACGAGGCCGCCGGTCTGCGCGCCGCGGGGATCGCGGGGCCGCTGCTGATCATGGGCGCGCTGTCGGAGCCCGAGCTCACCGTCGCGCTGCGCGCCCGCGCCGACGTCGCCGTCTGGCGCGACGAGCAGGTCGCCGCGCTCGCGGCGCACCCCGACGCGGACGGCGCCGGCGTGCACGTCAAGCTCGACACCGGCATGGGCCGGCTCGGCACGCGCGACGTCGAGCAGGCCACGCGCACGGCCGTCGCCGTGGCTGCGGCGCCGCGGCTGCGGCTCGCCGGGCTGATGACGCACTTCGCGACCGCGGACGACGACCCCGCGTTCGCGCGCCGGCAGCTCGCGCGCTTCCTCCCGTGGGCGGAGGCGCTGCGGGCGCAGCACGGCGGCGACGTGCTGCTGCACGCGGCGAACTCCGCCGCGACGCTGGCCATCCCGGAGTCGCGCCTGGACATGGTGCGGTGCGGGATCGCGGTCTACGGGATGGACCCGTTCGGCGTCGACCCCGCCCGCCACGGGCTCGCTCCCGCGCTGGAGCTGCGCTCCTACCTGGCCGAGGTCAAGCCGATCGCGCCGGGGGAGAGCGCGGGCTACGGCCGCCACTTCGTGGCCGGCGCGCCGACCTGGATCGGCACCGTCCCGATCGGCTACGGGGACGGCGTCCGGCGCGCGCTGACGAACGACTGCGACGTGCTGGTGGCCGGCCGCCGGGTGCCCGTGGTCGGCACGATCTCGATGGACAACCTCACGGTCGACCTCGGCCCCGAGCCGCCGGAGCGCGGCGCCGAGGTCGTCCTGATCGGCGCGCAGGGCGGCGAGCGCGTGCCGGCGGAGGAGTGGGCGCGGCGGCTGGGCACGATCAACTACGAGATCACGTGCGGGATCGGCCGGCGGGTGCCGCGCGAGTACGCCGGCGCATGACCGGGCCCGTCCCCCTGGACGCCGTGCGCGAGGTCTTCGCGGGACAGGACGCCTGGATCGTCGGCGGCGCCGTGCGCGACCGGCTGCTCGGCCGCGCGACGACCGACCTCGACCTCGCGCTCGCGGTCGACCCGAAGGAGCAGGCGCGCGCGCTCGCGCGCGCGATCGGCGGCGCCGCGTTCCGCCTCTCGGACGCGTTCGGCTCCTGGCGCGTGGTCGGCCCGGGGCACGCCTGGCACGTCGACCTCGTGACCCTGCGCGACGGCGACATCGACGCCGACCTCGCCGCGCGCGACTTCACGGTCAACGCGATGGCCGAGCCGCTCGCCCGCGGGGAGCTGCTCGACCCGCACGGCGGCCGCGCCGACCTCGACGCGCGCCGCCTGCGCATGGTCGGCCCCGACGCGCTGGCCGACGACCCGCTGCGCACGCTGCGGGCGGTGCGGATCGCGATCGATCTCGACCTGGAGATCGAGCCCGACACCGCGGCGGCGATCGGCCGCGCGGCGCCCGGGCTGGAGCGGATCGCCGCGGAGCGCGTGTTCGGCGAGCTCAAGCAGCTGATCCGCTCGCCCGCGGTGCGCGCGGGGCTGCGGCTCATGGACGCGCACGGGATCACCG
>DATHJG010000234.1:0-2361 GCA_035489875.1 Solirubrobacteraceae bacterium
GGCAGGACGATCACGTTCGCGATGCGGATGTTCGACTCGGTCCGCTTCGACGTCGAGGGCGGCAGCGGCCCGAACGTCGGGCTACGGGAGATCGAGGTCGACGCCGTGCCGACCCCGCCGGACGCGCCGTCCGGCGTCGAGAGCGATCGTCACCGTCCTGCTCGCGGTCGCCCCGCCGGCGTCAGCCGCCGTCGCCGTGACCAGCACGTCGCCGTCGCGGTGGTTCACGGTCAGGACGCCGTCGTCATCGATGACCGCCTTGTCCGTCGGCGTCCCGTCGGGCTCGGTCAGCGACCAGCGGGCCTCCTTCAGCGTGGTGTCGGCGGGCGTGAACTCGGCCGTGTACGCCACGGAGTCGTAGGGCAGCTCGACGACGTCCGGCCCGCCGATGTCGATCCTCGTCGCGAGCACGGGCTCCCGCGCCTCCGGACCGGTGCCGACGAGATTGGTCGCGGCGACGCGGAACGCGAGGGCGTCGGCATCCGAGAGCCCGGTGAGCGTGGCCTCGCGCGCGGTCTCGTCCACGCTCGCCCGCTCGGCCTCGGTCCCGTCCGCGCGGTGGGCGGTCACGACGTAGCCCATGACGGGCGCGCCGCCGTCGAACGCCGGGGGCCGCCACGAGACGGTCGCCGAGTCGCCGTCGCGCGCCACGGACACGCCCGTGGGAGCGTCCGGCGCCGAGGGCACGGCGTACACCTCGAGCTCCGACAGCCCGGGGTTGAGCCCCGTGCCGCCCTCGACCTGGAAACGCACCCACTCGATCGTCTTCATGTCGAACGTGACAGTCTTGGCGCCGCCGGTGGCCGGGACGTCGGAGACCTCCACGGTGCTGCCGTCGCTGAAGATCAGCCGCCCGCCGTTGACGTCGTCGTCGCTGGGGCGGTCGTAGATCGCGATCCGGTCGGTCCTGATCGGCTGCTTCCAGTCCAGCTGGACCCACGGGTCGCGCTCGCCGCGCGACGCCCAGTCGCCGCCGTCCTTGGACCCGACGACGCCGTCGCGCACCTTGCCGGCCGCGTAGCCGCCGCTGTACTCGGTGGACGCCGTCGCCGTGACGCCCGGCCAGCGGGCGGCGTTGCCGCGCAGCAGGTTGACGTCGAGGTCGATGTGCAGGCGCTTCGTCGCCTTCACCGCCGGGCCGCTGTCCGCGTTGGTCGCCGTGACGACCACGTCGCCGTCGCGGCGGTTGACGGTCAGCTTGCCGTCGGGGTCGATGACCGCCTTGTCCGTCGGCGATCCGTCGGGCTCGGTGACCTTCCAGCGCGCGCGCTGGAGCGACGTGGTCTGGGGCGTGAACGCGGCGGCGAGCTGCACCGACTCGTACGGCACCCGCACCACGTCCGGTGCCTCGATGTCGATCCGCGTCGCGTAGACGGGCCGCCTGCCAGCGGACTTCGACTCGGACGGCGGAAGCTCCTCGACGCCCCAGCGCTGGTTCGGCCGGTCGCCGAGCCAGAGCTCGAGCTCGCCGCCGTCGGCGAGCTGGTCATGGTGGAACCAGGCGTTCTCCAGCCGCTTCCCGTCGAGCTTCGCGCGCTGGATGTACTCGTTCTCCGCGGAGTTGTGATGGGTGACGATGCGGAAGCGCTTGCCGCGGTAGTAGTCGCGGTTCAGGTCGATCGTCACCTCGTCGAAGATCGGCGAGGTGATGTCGTAGACCGGCTGCTCGCGCCCGCCGCCGGTGACCTCGAACAGGCCGATCGCCATCAGCGCGCTGATCGCGCCCATCTGGCCCTGGTCCTCGTCGTGATGGCCGTATCCGTCGGTCGTCGAGGTCGAGCCGAACGTCTTCGCCTGGACCTGGCGCACCCAGTGCTGGCTCAGCCACGGGAAGCCGACGTAGTTGAACAGGTGCGCGACCTGCAGTCCGGGCTGGTTGCCGTAGCTGACGTATCCCTGCCCGTAGCTGCCGATGAAGTTCGCGTCGGCCGCCCGCTCGAACGCGTAGTTGAGCTTGTCGGCGTAGGCGCGCTCGCCGCCCATCAGGTTCGCCTGACCGATCACGTCGTGCGAGGTGAACCACGTCGCCTGCCAGGAGTTGGCCTCGACGAAGTCGCTCGGGCTGAGCGGATCGAACGGCTCGAACCATGTGCCGTCGGCGCGCCGCGGGCGCACGAAGCCCGTCGACTCGTCGAACACGTTGCGCCAGTTGCGCGAGCGGTCGAGCAGGTAGCGGTAGTCGTCGGTGTCGTCCCAGACCTCGAGCTCGTTGAGGCCCACACCGGCGCCCGAGCCGCCGGTCGCCTGGAAGCGCACCCAGTCGACCTTCCGCGGCGCGAACTTCACAACCTTGTCGGCGCCGTCCGCCGGGACGCCGGTGACGTCGACGGAGGACCCGTCGCTGAATGTGAGCGTGCCGGC
>DATHJG010000235.1:0-3791 GCA_035489875.1 Solirubrobacteraceae bacterium
TGCTTGAACGGCACGTGCTTCGCGGGCACGAGCACGCGGGACTTGCCGACGACCATGACGTCGACCGTGCTCCGGGCGTCGGCGGCGGCGGGCGCCGCCGCCAGCACGGCGCCCGCGAGCAGGATGAGCACGATCCGCCTCACTTGACGCGGATCTCCGTCTCCGTCGCCGAGTCGTTGCCGGCGTTGTCGATCGCGACCACCCGAATGGTGTAGCGCCCGCGCGGAAGTCGCTGGGGCAGCAGGTACGACCACTCGGCCCGGTCGCCGATCCGGAACGAGCGCGACCCGCCGCACCGGTGCGGCTTGAACCGCTCGCCCGCGCCGTCGAACGCCCAGCAGCGGCCGCCGAGCTTGCGCACGATGCTCAGGCGGACCGACTTGATGCCGGAGGGGTCGGCGCTGACCGTGCCGCGCAATGTGCGCGGCGCCCGCTTGCGCTTGAACACCTGGCCGCGCTCGATGCCCGAAAGCGTCGCGGTCGGCGCAGTCCTGTCAGGTCCCGACGCCGGCAGCGCCGGCGGCGTCGCCGACACGGCCACGCGCTCACCCGCCGTCGCCACCCGGCCGGCCTTGCTCGCCTTCACGACGACGGGGCCCGGACTGGTGAACGTGAGGACGGCCGTGCCGCTCGCACCGGTGCTCGCGGTCGCGCCGCCGCCGCTCACGGTCGCATCGGCCACCGGCGTCGCGGCTCCGTCGAGCGCGAACGAGACCACGGAGACGCTCACGGGGGTCCCGGTCTGGACCGCCGACGGCAGTCCACGGAGGGCCAGCGGGAAGCTCGTGGGAGCGAAGTCCGGCGGCGGCGAGCGGTCGACCAGGAACAACGCCTCTTCGCCGTCGGCCATGACCTGGTCGCAGACGCCCGCCGTGCTGAACCGGTACGCGCCGCCGCTCCCGTTCCAGAGCGCCCAGTAGTCGCTGTCGGCGAACGAGTGCGTCTCGCCCATGATCGTGTTCACCTGCGGCTGCCTATCCCAGTTGCCGGCGGTCGCCGACTCCAGAGCATCCGCGACGGTCCACTTCTTCCCCGTGCAGATCGGCGAGTCGGTGTCCGGCAGCGTCACCGTCGTCCGCTCGAGCAACGTGGTCGACTGCCCCTCGACGCGCACCGTCACCGTCGGTCCGGCGAGCGCCGGCGCTGCCAGCAGCAGCGCCGCACCGAGTCCGGCGAGCGCGCCGGGAACGAATGTCTTCATGTGAGCCAACCCCTTTTCCGCGAGGGCCTCGAATGGCGACGGTCGGAGGGAGGTCTCCTGGCTCCCGGGCTCGACCTCCTCGCGCCTTCCCGGACCGCGCTGCGGTCCAGTGGCTCAGATGCGAGGGGCTTCCCCGGTCACAGTGGCGGGTCCGCGCCGGACTTGCACCGGCTTCCCTTATCCACCGACCCTGAACGGGCGCAATGTTACCGTTGGTATCGCAAGAGCGTGACCGTCAACCTCACCCGCATCTACACGCGCCTCGGCGACGACGGCGAGACGCACCTCGGCGACATGAGCCGGGTGCCGAAGACGCACCCACGGATCGAGGCGTACGGCACCGTGGACGAGCTGAACTCGCTGCTCGGCGTCGCGCTCACGCTGCCCGACCTGCCGGAGCGCTCCGCGGCCTACCTCCGCCGCGTGCAGAACGACCTGTTCGACGTCGGCGCCGACATCTCCGTCCCCCACGGCGGCGACCGCACCCGCCTGCGGCTCGCGCCCGAGCAGACCACGTGGCTGGAGCACGCGTGCGACGAGGTCAACGCCGAGCTGGCGCCGCTGAAGTCCTTCGTGCTCCCAGGCGGCACGCCGGCCGCCGCGCAGCTCCACGTCTGCCGCACCGTCTGCCGCCGCGCCGAGCGGCGCACGATCGACTGCGGCGACGAGGTCAACCGCGAGTGCGTGCGCTACCTCAACCGCCTCTCGGACCTGCTCTTCATCCTCGCGCGCGCGGCCAACCAGGGCGACGAGCCGCTCTGGGAGCCCGGTCGCTACCGCTAGCTCGCCCGCCCCGCGTCATCGCCCGCGGTTGAGCCGCAGCCGCACCTCCTCGACCGGCGGCGGCGCGGCCATCAGCTGCCAGCCGCGCGGCGACAGCGCGTAGAGGCCGTCCCGCTCGCGCAGCACGACCCGCGCACGACCGCGCCGTGCGGAGGTGCCCAGCGGCGCCTCGCTCAGCGGCCACGCGCCGTACTCCTCCCCCAGGCGCGCGATCGCGCGGCGGATCTCGGCGTGCGGCACGCCGCGGCTGAGCAGCTCGCCGACGATCGCGGCCTCGGCCACGTCCTCGACGCTGTACACGCGCGGCTCGCCATCCGACACGGACGACGGGATGTAGCCCCAGCGCGCCCACTGGCCGATCGTGGTCCCGGACACGCCGGCCAGCTCGCCGACCTCGGCGGCGAGGAAGTGACCGTGGGGCCGCGCGGCCATCGGCACAAGGTATGCGGCAGCCGTCCGTGCGGCTGCACGGGCGGGCTCAAGTTCCTCCTGCCACATACCGATTTCCCCGAGCGTGGAGCGCGCGCTGCGTCTGGTCGGTCCCGCCGTGTCCCTGATGGGGCGGCTGCGCTTTGCGCAGAAGTTCGCGCTGATCGCGCTCGTCTTCCTCGCCGCGCTCGCGTTCACGGGCCGCGCGTACCTGCGCAGCCAGGACGGCCAGATCGCGTTCAGCGCGAAGGAGCGCGTCGGCGTGCGCGTCGTCGCGCCGGCCGGCACGCTGCTCGGGCGGCTCGCGGCGCTCCGCACCACCGCGGTGCGCGCCGCCGGCGGCGACGCAACGGCGGCCGACGCGCTCCCGGCCCGCGCCGACGCGGTCTCCCAGGCCGCGGCGGCGGTCGACCGCGCCGTGCGCGCCGACGGCGACGCGCTCGGCGTCGAGGAGCGCTGGCAGGAATTGCGGGCCGCGATCGACGCGGCGCCGCGCGCCGGCGACACCCCTGCCGCGCGCTCGAAGGCCTACGGCGCGCTCACCGACGCAGCGGCCGCGCTGATCGTCGAGGCCGGCAACAGCTCCAACCTGATCCTCGATCCCGACCTCGACTCCTACTACGTGATGGACGACGTCATCACGAAGGTGCCGGGCGTGCTGACGGGCCTCGCCGCGACGTCGGACCTGCGCGTGCTCGTCGCCGCCGACGGCGCGGGCGCGGCGGACCGCCGGATCGATCTCGCGGTCGCCCAGGGCGCCCTCGTCGCCGCACTGCAGGCGGGCAGCGCCGGCTTGCAGACCGCCTTCGGCGCGACGGCCGACGAGCGGCTCAAGGCCGGGCTGGAAGGCGATGACGCGCGCGTGCGCGAGGCCGTCGGCGGCGTGGCGGAGCGGCTGGAGGCGGTCGCGCGCGGCGGCGACGCCGGCCGCGACCCGGGCACCGACGCGGCGCTCGCCGGTGCGACGAAGCTGCAGGAGGCGCTTGCGCCCGCGCTCGACCGGCTGCTCGTCGCCCGGCTCGACCGCCTCCGCGCCGAGAAGCGGACGGTCGTGGTCGTCGCGCTCCTAGCCGTGCTCGCCGCGCTCTACCTCCTCGCCGGCTTCTATCTGGCGGTCCGCCGCTCGGTCGGCCGCGTGCGCACGGCGCTCGACAGCGTCGGCGAGCACGAGGTCGCCGGCCTGGAGGACGGCCTGCGCCGGGTCGCCGACGGGTCGCTCACCCGCTCCCTGGAGGCCACGACCCCGGCGCTGGTCCGCGGCGGCCGCGACGAGCTGGGCGACGTCGAGGACGCGGTCGAGGGCATCCGCGCGCGGACCGCCGATTCGATCGCCTCGTACGAGGCCATGCGGGCCGGCACGACCGCGCTGCTGCGCGAG
>DATHJG010000236.1:0-3494 GCA_035489875.1 Solirubrobacteraceae bacterium
TCAGCAGGCGATGGAAGCCGAGCGTGACGCCGTAGCCCGTGAGCACGTACATGATCGCGAGCACCGCGAGGTCGCTCCAGTCCACCCAGGTGTTCCACAGCAGCACGATCGCGACGACGAAGGCGAGGAAGGGGAAGACCACCCCCGTGAGGTTGAGCAGCTTGTGGACCCTGGACATGCGTTGAGTCATACCGATCAATCGGTCCCCGTGCATCTTGCCGTGACGCCATCTGGTCGCGGACATCTGTAGCCTCGTGATAGTGACGGCGACCTCGCGGCCGTATGAGGCGGTCCCCCCTGAGGCGGCGGACGTACTGCGCCCCGTGCTGCCGGGCCTGGCGGACGAGACGATCGCCGCGATCGCCCGCGAGGTGCCCGGCTACGCGCGGGCGATGGAGGGCGAGTTCGGCCACGTCGTGCGGCTGGGCGTGGAGGTCGCGTTCAACCGCTTCGTCGACCTGCTCGCCGACGCCGACCCGCACGCCGCCGAGTCGCACCGGACCTACGTGGACCTCGGCCGGGGCGAGTTCCATTCCGGCCGCAGCCTCGACGCGCTGCTGGCGGCGTACCGGGTGGGCGCGCGGCTGGCCTGGCGCCGGTTCGTGGAGGCGGGCGTGGCGGGCGGGCTCTCGCCGCCGGCGATCTACGCGCTGGGAGAGGCGATCTTCGCCTACATCGACGAGCTGTCGGCCGAGTCCGCCGAGGGATATGCGGCGGAGCAGACCGCGGCGGCGGGCGAGAGCGAGCGGCGCCGGCGGCGGCTCGTGCGGCTCCTCTCGGAGGATCCGCCCGCGGGCCAGGAGGCGGTCCGGACCGCCGCGGCGGCCGCCGGCTGGACGCTGCCGCGCGGAGGGCTCGCGGCGCTCGTGGCGGCGACGGCCGAGGACGGGGAGCCGGGCGAGGCGCTGCTGGACTCGATCGCGGCCCGGCTCGCGCGCCGGCTCGGGGAGGGAGCGGTGGGCGCCGAGGCGTTCGGCGCGGCGATCGTCTTCGTCCCCGACCCGGACGCCCCGGGCCGCCGCCGCCGGCTCGAGGCGGCCGTCGAGGAGCACCCGGCCGCGCTGGGCCCGACCGTCGAGTGGACGCGCAGCGGCGCCTCCGCCCGCCGCGCGATCGCGACGCACCGCCTCGCGGCAGCCGACCACCTGCCCGGCCCGACGGCCCCGCCCTCATCCGCCGACGGCTCGTCCACCCCCGCAACGCCTGCCTCCCGCTCATCCGCCGCCGGCGCTCGCGGGCTCATCGTCGCCGACGACCACCTCGCGCACCTCCTCATCGCCGCCGACCCCGGCGTCGCGGCCGACCTCGCCGCGAGCCGGCTCGCCCCGCTCGACGATCTGCCCGACGGGCCGCAGGCGCGGCTGCGCGAGACGCTCGCTGCGTGGCTCGACCGGCCCGGGCAGGTGCAGGCGGTCGCGGCCACGCTCGGCGTGCACCCGCAGACGGTCCGCTACCGCGTGCGCCAACTCCGCGACCTGTTCGGCGAGCGGCTGGACGATCCCGACGCGCGGTTCGAGCTCGCGCTCGCGCTGCGCGTGCGGTGACGCGCTGCTACGAATACGGCTCGATGCGCCTGCTCCTGACCGGCGCCGCGGGCATGCTGGGACACGATGTCGCCGCCGCCGCCGAGCGCGCCGGCCACGACGTGACCCCGCTGTCGCGGCGCGAGCTCGACATCCGCGACGCCGCCGCCGTCCGCGCCGCGGTCGCCGCCGCGCGCCCCGACGCGGTGATCAACTGCGCCGCCTGGACCGACGTCGACGGCGCCGAGGCGCACGAGCCCGACGCCACCGCGCTCAACGGCGCGGCCGCCGGCCACGTCGCGGGCGCCGCGGCGCGCGCCGGCGCGTTCACGGTCCAGCTCTCGACCGACTACGTCTTCGACGGCACCGCGACCACGCCCTACCTCGAGTCGGCGCCGACCGGCCCGCGGAGCGCCTACGGCCGCTCGAAGCTCGCCGGCGAGCGCGCGGTCGCGGAGCACGCTCCCGGCGCGCACGCGATCGTCCGCACCGCCTGGCTGTTCGGCGCGCACGGCGGCAACTTCGTCGCCACGATGCTGCGGCTGGCGAACGAGCGCGACGTGCTGACCGTGGTCGACGACCAGCGTGGCTGTCCGACGTTCTCCGGCCACCTCGCGACCGCGCTCGTCACCATCGCAGAGCAGCGACTTGGTGGCCTGCGCCACGTCGCCGGCGCGGGCGCGTGCACGTGGTACGACCTCGCCGCCGCGACGTTCGCCGCGACCGGCGCCCGCGTCGAGCTCGTCCGCGGCCGCACCGCCGACCTCGACCGCCCGGCGCCGCGGCCCGCCTACTCCGTCCTGCGCTCGGAGCGCTCCGACACCCCCGTCCTGCCGCCGTGGCAGGACGGCCTCCACGCCTACCTCCAACTGGGAGTCACCGCATGAAGCTGCTCGTCTGCGGCGGAGCCGGCTTCATCGGCTCGAACTTCGTCCGCCAGCGCGTCATCGAGCACGGCGACGCGGTCACCGTGCTGGACAAGCTGACCTACGCCGGCCGCGAGGAGAACCTCGCCGACCTGCGCGACCGGCCCGGCTTCGCGTTCGTGCACGCGGGGATCGAGGACGCCGACGCGGTCGCCGACGCGATGTCCGGCGCCGACGCGGTCGTCAACTTCGCCGCCGAGACGCACGTCGACCGCTCGATCGCCGAGCCCGACGCGTTCATCACCACGCACGCGCTCGGGACGTTCGTGCTGCTCGAGGCGGCGCGGGAGCGCGGCGTCCGCTACGTGCAGGTCTCCACCGACGAGGTCTACGGCTCGATCGAGGAGGGCTCGTTCACCGAGCAGTCGCCGCTCCAGCCGTCCTCCCCCTACTCGGCCACGAAGGCCGGCGCCGACCTGCTCGTCGCGTCCTACCACCACACGTACGGGCTCGAGGCGCTGATCTGCCGCGGCTCGAACAACTACGGGCCGTACCAGTACCCGGAGAAGCTGATCCCGCTGATGGTGCTCAACGCGCTGCACGGCGATCCGCTGCCGGTCTACGGCGACGGTCGGCAGGTGCGGAACTGGATCTTCGTCGAGGACTTCGCGCGCGGCATCGGCCACGTGCTCGCGCACGGCACGCCCGGCGAGACCTACAACGTCGGCGGGCCGGACGAGGCGGTCAACGTCGACGTCGTCCAGCGCATCATCGCGCTCACGGGCGCGTCGGAGGACCTGATCGAGTACGTCACCGACCGCCCCGGCCACGACCGCCGCTACTCGCTCGGCTCCGAGAAGGTGCGCGCGCTCGGCTGGGACGCGCGGGTGCGCTTCGACGCGGGGCTGGAGCGGACGGTCGCCTGGTACCGCGACAACCCGGACTGGTGGGCCTCGATCCGGTCGGGCGACTACCGCGCGTACTACGAGCGCCAGTACGGGAAGGCGCTTGGATAGAGGCTAGGAGCCGCCGAGGGCGCTGGCGCGCCAGTCGGCGCCTTCCTTGACGAACGTGAAGGTGGCGACGGGACCGTCCTTGCCCTGGC
>DATHJG010000237.1:0-3751 GCA_035489875.1 Solirubrobacteraceae bacterium
CCGATCTCGAGCGCGAGGTTGCCGCTCTGGGAGATCAGGCCGATCGGGCCCGGCGGGAGGTCGTTCGAGACGAGCTCGAGCTCGGCGCCGGCGTCGAACACGCCGAGGCAGTTCGGGCCGAGCAGCACGACGCCGGCTTCCTGCGCCCGCGCGGCGAGCGCCCGGTCGCGCGCGCCGCCGGCGTCGCCGTCCGCCTCGCCGGCGGTGATCACGACGAGCGCGCGCACGCCGGCGGCGATCGCGTCCTCGACCGCCTGCTCGAGCGCCGCGGGCGGCACCGCGAGCACAGCGAGCGCGGGCGCCGCCGGAAGGTCGGCGAGCGAGGCGTACGCCGGCCGCCCCATCACCTCGCCGCCGCGGCGGTTGACGAGGTACACCGGCCGCCGCCGCTCACCCCGCAGCGCCCCGCGCGCGAGCCAGTTGCCCCACTTCACCGGATCGTCGGACGCGCCGACGATCGCGACGCCGTCGGGCTCGAACAGGGCGGACAGGTCGCGCCGGGCGCCGCTCACGATGCCGTCATCGCGGTCGTTGCGGGGCGGGCTGGCCGGGGCGTCATGACGGTCGTTCAGGGACGGCCCGAGGGGCGCGGTCACGAGGCTGCCTCCACGCGCGGCGGCGGCTCGCCGATGCCCCAGGCGTCGGCGCCGCCGTCGACCACGATCGTCGTTCCCGTCACGTAGGCGCCGCCGGACGAGGCCAGGAACGCGATGACCGCCGCCACCTCCTCCGGGCGCCCGAGCCGGCCGAGCGGGACCGTGCGGCGCCAGCGCTCGACCGCCTCCGGGTCGTAGCCCCCGAGCGCCTCGGTCTCGATCGTCCCCGGCGCCACGCAGACCGTGCGCACGCGGTGGCGGCTCCATTCGAGCGCCAACCCGGACGCCAGGTTCGCCACCGCGGCGCGCCCGGCCGCCGCGTGCGCGAAGCCCGGGATCCCGCGCAGCGGGCTGAAGCCGACGAACACGATCAGCCCGCCGCCGCCCGGGATCATCGCCTGCGTCGCGACCGTGCGGGTGACGCTCCAGACCGCGTCGACGGTCGCGCGCTCGACCGCGCGCCAGCCGTTGTCGGTGATCTCCGCGGCCGGCGCGGCGAACTGGCCGCCGGCGTTGTTGACGAGCACGTCGACGCGGCCGAAGCGCTCCAGTGCCGCGTCGACCATGCGCGCCACCTCGCCGGGCTCGCGCAGGTCCGCGGTCACCGCGAGCGCCTCCCCGCCGGCCGACCGCACCTCCTCGGCGACCTGCTCCAGCGGCTCGGCCCGCCGCCCGCAGATCGCGACCCGCGCGCCGCTGCCCGCCAGCTCCAGCGCGGTGGCGCGCCCGATCCCGGTCCCGCCGCCGGTGACCAGCGCGACGCGGCCGGCGTTGGCGTCCGGCCGCAGGGGTGAGCGGTAGGGGGTCATCAGGCGGTCGGGGCGGGAGCGCGGCCGAGGGCGATCCTAGGCGACGAAGCCCACTTTCGCGAAGCCGCAGTTCGACAGCGGCGCCCCGACTTCGCGGGCTGGAAGCCGCCGACCTTCGCGCTGTGCGCGTCGATCTGGCTGGAGACGACCACACGATGCAGCCGCCCGCCCACATGACGACGAGCGGAGCGGACGGCGCGGCGTCAGGTGCGCTGGAGCACGAGCATCGCGCGGTCGTCAAGGACCGTGCCCTCGGCGAACGCGTCGAGCGCGGCGGAGACCGCGGCCAGCAGGGCCTCGGGCTCGGACGGCGCGGCGCCGACCGCCGCGATCAGCCGCGCCTCGCCGAACCGGCCGTTCGTGCCGCGCGTCTCGGTGATCCCGTCGGTGTAGAGCAGCAGCGTGTCGCCCTGCGCGAGCGACATCGTGACGTCCTGCGAGGGCTCGTAGTCGTGGACCGCGCCGAGCAGGATCCCGGTCGCGCCGACGCGCTCGACGCGGCCCGCGCGCTTGAGCAGCGGGAGCGGGTGGCCGCCGACGGCCAGCGTCAGCTCGCCGCCGCGCAGCAGCCCGCAGACCATCGTCACCGGCGCGAGCCGCGGGCGCTGCCGCAGCGCCCGGTGCACCTGGGCCAGGATCGCGGACGGGCTGGCGTCGAACGCCCCGGCGGTGCGCGCCGTGTAGCGGACCAGCGACGTCAGCGCCGCGGCCCGGACGCCCTTGCCGGTGACGTCGCCGAGCACCACCACATGCCCGCCCTCGACGACGAACACGTCGTAGAAGTCGCCGCCGACCTCGGCGCCGCGCTGCCCGGGCTGGTAGTCGGTGGCGAAGCGCCAGCCCGCGACCGCGGGCAGCTCGTCGGGGAGCAGGCTCGCCTGGAGCGTCTGCGCGACCTCGGAGCGCTCGGTGTAGAGGCGGGAGTTCTCGATCGCGGTGGCGGCGCGCGCCGCGAGCTCCTGCGCGAAGACGAGGTCGCGCTCGGCGTAGCGACGGCCGCTGTCGGCGAACACGAACGTCATCGCCCCGAGCGTCCGTCCGCCGCTGGTCATCGGGACGACCATCGCGGAGTTGAGGCCCAAGCTCCGGAACGCGTCGAGCTGCTCGGTGTCGCGGGCGGCTTCCACGAGCAGCTGGTCGGGCACCTCGGCGAGCAGCTGCGCCTGGCCGGTGCGCATCACCGCCGAGGTCCCCAGCGGCGCGTCGGGGTCGGGCGGGAAGCGCTCGCGCAGCGCCCTGCCCTCCTCCACGCGCGCGGGATCGACGTGGGCGAGCGCGACCTGGCGCAGCTCTCCGCGGTCGTCGGGCAGCTCGATCGCGCACCAGTCGGCGAGCCGCGGCACGGCGAGCTGCGCGATCCGCTGCAGCGTGTCCTCGTAGTCCAGCGACGACGCGAGCGCCTGGCCGGCCTCGGCGAGGAAGCGCTCGCGCAGCGCCGCCTCGTGCTCCTCGGTGACGTCCTCGATCACGTTGACCGCGAGCAGCTCGCCGGTCTCGTCGACCAGCGGCGTCGCCTTGGTGAGGAACCAGTGCAGCTCGCCGGTCGCCTTGTAGACGCTCTTGCTGAGCAACGGCGGCGGCGTCTCGCCCCGCATCACGCGGTAGCCGGGCAGGTCCTCGCGCGCGACCAGCGAGTCGTCCGGGTGGCGGATCTCGAACCGGTCGGCCAGATCCCCCGGCGGGGCGGTGAGCACCGCGGGCACGTCGGGCAGGCCGAGCAGGCGCGCGGCCGCCTGGTTGGCGTACGCCATCCGGCCCTTGGCGTCCTGGACCGTCACCGCTTCCGCGAGCGAGCCGAGGATGCCGTCGAGCCGGCGCTGCGCCGCCGTCAGGCGGCCGACGAGCTGGGCGTTCGCGAGCGCCAGGCCCGCACGGCCGATGAGGAGCTGCGCGAACGCGAGCTCGTCCGGACCGTAGCGGCGGCCCGACGGCCCGACGCCGAGGCCCAGCGATCCGAGCGGCCCGCCGCTCGGCGCGAGCGGCAGCGCCATCGTCCAGCGCAACTCCGACATGTCCATGTGCCGCCGGTCCTCCGCGTCGTGGATCATGGCCTCGCGCAGCGGCTCGGTCAGCTCCGCGAGCTGCGGCCCCTCGCCGCGCAGCGAGCGGGTGGTCGGCGACAGCTCGGCGCGCTGGGTCGCGCCGCGGTCCATCAGCCACGCCGCGAGCTCCTCGCCGTCCGGACCCTCGAAGCGGGCCGCGAGCCGCCGCGCCACGCCGTCGGGTCCGATCACGTCGATCCAGGCGGCGTCGGCGACGCCGGGCACGAGCAGGTCGACGAGCCGGCGCAGCGCCTCGTCGATGTCGGCCGCGCCGTCGGTGATCCGCGCCGCATCGGCGAGGAGC
>DATHJG010000238.1:0-2181 GCA_035489875.1 Solirubrobacteraceae bacterium
CGCGGGAGTCCGTCGATCCGATGTACATCCCGGGGCGCTTGCGCACCGCCTCGAGCCCCTCGAGCACGCTCAGGTGCCGGGCGGAGTAGTCGGCACTCGACACGATCGGGGTGCTCCTCGGGTCGTCCCTCCGGAAAGGGAGAAATGGGGAATGTCGGTCGGAAGACCGTCGTTAACCCTAATGAACAGCCGCGATGCCCACCGTGACGACACCCCCTCTGGGGAGTACTCGTACGCGTTGAGCGAAATGCGATCGGATTGACACACCCCTGACACATGCGCGTGCTTGACTGTTGTCACGGAAGCACTGGATCCAACCCGAGGGGAGCGCACCATGTCTCAGATCACCGACACCGTGGATGACCTGGAGCTCAGCGACGCCCTCACCGCCTACGACCGCTGCGACAGCTGCGGCGCCCAGGCGTACATCAGGGTCACACTGGCATCCGGCGACCTGCTCTTTTGCGCCCACCACGGCGCGAAGTTCAAGGAGAAGCTCGCGCCCACGGCTCTGGCCTGGCACGACGAGACGTCCCGCCTGCACGAGCAGCCGGTCGACTGAGCTCCCCCGCTGGTTGAGTAGCCCGCAAAGCGGGTGTGTCGAAACCAGCCCCGGCTAACCTCGCTCTATGACCGACGCGCGCCCCTCCGGCATCCGCCGCACCGCGCGCATCGACCTCGACGCCTTCGCGAGCAACATTGCGGGGGCGTCGATTCTTGATGCACGTGCCGACGCGTACGGGCACGGGCTCGCGCTTGTCGGCCCGATGGCTCGGGATGCCGGGGTCGCGTCCGTCGTCGTCTCCGACGAGCGCGACGCGGTCGTTGCGCGCCCGCTCTTCGCCGAGGTGCTCGTCGGGCGCCTTCCCCGCGACATCGACGCGATCGGCGCCGCCGCCTACGGCCTCGACCCGGATGTTGCGGGCCGCCCCGTGCTGACGCTCGTCGGCGAGGTGGTCGCCGTCAAGCACGTGGGCGCCGACGCCGGCGTCTCGTACGGCTACAGCTATCGCACGTCGTCCGCCACGACGCTCGCCCTCGTCGCCCTCGGCTACGCCGACGGCGTGCCGCGCCTCGCGTCGAACCGCGCGTCGGTGCGCGTAGGGTCCGCGATCCATCCCTTGGTCGGCCGCGTCGCGATGGACCAGTTCGTCGTCGATTGCGGCGACGACGTGCCAGAGCTCGGCAGCGACGCGGTGCTGTTCGGCGATCCCGCGACCGGGGTTCCGGGCGCGCATGACTGGGCCACGGCCACCGAGCGCGAGCCGCTCGATCTGACGGTCGGGCTGGGCGCCCGGATCTTCCGTACCGCCGGCGGTACCGTATGACCGCCGGGCCGATGCTGATCCTCGATCTCGCGGCCTTCCGCGAGAACGTCCGCGTGCTCGCCGGGTTGGTCGCGCCTGCCCGCTGCATGATCGCCGTGAAGGCGAACGCCTACGGGCACGGGATGCTGCCCTTCGCCCGGGCGGCAATCGAGGGTGGCGCGGGCGCGCTGGCCGTGCTCGAGGTTCCGGCCGCGCTCGAGCTACGGGAGGCGGGGATCGCGGTGCCGCTGTTCGCGTGGCTCCACGGGGAGCGGACGGACTTCGCCGCCGCGATCGAAGCCGATGTCGAGCTCGGCGTGTCGTCCCTCGCGGAGCTGCACCGCATCCTGGACGCCGTCACCGGGAAGCCCGCCGCCGTGCACCTCAAGATCGACACCGGCCTGCACCGCAACGGAGCGAGCCCGGAGGAGTGGCCCGCGCTTGTCTCGGCGGCACGCGACGCGGAGCTCGCGGGGCGGCTGCGCATCGCGGGACTCTGGTCGCACCTCGCCGACGCCTCGCCCGAGGACGATGCTGCGGCGCTGGCGGAGTTCCGCGCGGCGGTCGCCGTCGCGGCGGGGCTCGGCGTCGAGGAGCCGTTTCTGCATGTCGCCGCCAGCTCGGCGGGCATCCGCGAACCCGAGGCACGATTCGACCAGGTGCGGTTCGGCATCGCGGCCTACGGCATCTCTCCGTTCGACGACGTCGACGGACGTGGCCTCGGACTGCGCCCCGTGATGACCTACCGCGCGCCGGTGCTCGCGCTCTCGGACGGCCGTGCGACGATCGCCGCCGGCAGCGCCGACGGGATCCCGCCGTCGGTGCTGGGGGCATCGGGATCCGGCGCCTGGGTGCTTCTGGACGGGGTGCGCCG
>DATHJG010000239.1:0-3902 GCA_035489875.1 Solirubrobacteraceae bacterium
GCCGCGACCTCCGGCACCGGCACGAGCGGGCGGCGCAGGTCCTTCGGGAGCGAGCGGATGAGCGCGGTGACCAGCTCCGCCCGCAGCGCCGGGACGAGCCAGTCGAACCCGACCGGCCTGAGCTGCGGGAGCCACTTGAGCGGCACGTGCACGGTGACGCCGTCGCGCTCCGCGCCCGGGTCGAACACGTAGCTGAGCCGCATGGTCATCTCGCCCTGGCGCCACGCGTCGGGCAGCGCCCGCTGGTCGAGCGCGTCGCCGGCGTCCTTGACCAGGTCCGCGCGCGTGAACGTGAGCCGCTCCGGGTCGCTCCGGCGCTCGTCCCTCCACCAGCGGTCGAAGTGCGCGCCCGACACGACGTCGGCGGGGATGCGGGCGTCGTAGAAGTCGTACAGCGCCTGGTCGTCGACGAGGATGTCGCGCCGCCGCGCCCGCGCCTCCAGCGCCTCGACCTCGTCGAGCAGCGCGCGGTTGGCGGCGAAGAACGCGTGCCGCGTCTCCCAGTCGCCCTCGACCAGCGCCCGGCGGATGAAGAGCGAGCGCGAAAGCTCGGGGTCGATCCGCCCGTAGGCGACCTTGCGGCCCGCCACGATCGGCAGCCCGTAGAGCGTGGCCCGCTCGGTCGCGACGACCGACCCGCGCTTCCGTTCCCAGTGCGGCTCGTCGTAGGTGCGCTTGATCAGGTGCTCGGCGAGCGGCTCGACCCAGCGCGGGTCGATCTTCGCCGCCGTGCGCCCCCACAGCCGCGAGGTCTCGACCAGCTCGGCCACCATCACCCAGCTCGGCGGCTTGCGCGCCAGCGCGGAGCCGGGGAAGATCGCGAACCGCGCGCCGCGCGCGCCGCTGTACTCGCGCCGCGCGGCGTCCTTCATGCCCAGGTGGGAGAGGAGCCCGGAGAGCAGCGCGACGTGGATCGCCTCCGGCTCCGCCGGCTGCCGGTTCAGGGTGATGCCGACGCCCTTCGCCGCCTGCCGCAGCTGCGCGACGAGGTCCTGCCACTCGCGCACGCGCAGGTGGTGCAGGAACTCCGCGTGGCAGCGCTTGCGGAACTGGTTGCCCGACAGCGCGAGCTGCTGCTCGCGCAGGTAGCGCCAGAGGTTGACGTAGGAGAGGAAGTCCGACTCCTCGTCCTTGAACCGCGCGTGGAGCTGGTCGGCCTGCTCGCGCTTATCGACCGGCCGCTCGCGCGGGTCCTGGATCGAGAGCGCCGCGGCGACCACGATCACCTCCTCCGCGCATCCGAGCCGGTCGGCCTCCAGCACCATCCGTCCCAGGCGCGGGTCGACGGGGAGCTGGGCGAGCCGGCGGCCGAGCGGCGTCAGCCGTTCCTTCTCGTCGAGCGCGGCCAGCTCCTGCAGCAGCCGGATCCCGTCACGCACCTGGCGGCGGTCGGGCGGGTCGAGGAACGGGAAGTCCGCGATATCGCCAAGCCCGGCGGCCGCCATCTGCAGGATCACCGACGCAAGGTTGGTGCGCAGGATCTCGGGGACGGTGAAGCGCGGGCGCTCCTCGAAGTCCTGCTCGGCGTACAGCCGCACGCAGACGCCGTCCGAGGTGCGCCCGCAGCGACCCTTGCGCTGGTCCGCCGACGCCTGCGAGATCGGCTCGATCGGCAGCCGCTGCACCTTCAGCCGCGCGCTGTAGCGGCTGATCCGGGCGGTGCCGGGATCGACGACGTAGCGGATCCCGGGGACGGTGAGCGACGTCTCGGCGACGTTGGTCGCGAGCACGACCCGGCGCGCGGCGTGCGGCTGGAACACGCGCCGCTGCTCGCGCGTCGAGAGCCGGGCGTAGAGCGGGAGCACCTCGACGTCGGAGCGCAGGCGCCCGGTCAGCGCCTCCGCGGTGTCGCGGATCTCGCGCTCGCCGGAGAGGAAGACCAGCACGTCGCCCGCGCGCTCGCGCATCAGCTCCTCGACGGCGTCGCCGATCGCGTCGGTCTGGTCGCGGTCCGGATCGTCGACGTCCTCGATCGGCTGGTAGCGGACCTCGACGGGATAGGTGCGGCCGGACACCTCGACGACCGGCGCGTCGCCGAAGTGGCGGCTGAAGCGCTGCGGATCGATCGTGGCCGACGTGATGATCAGCTTCAGGTCGGGCCGGCGCGGCAGGATGCGCGCGAGGTAGCCGAGCAGGAAGTCGATGTTGAGGCTGCGCTCGTGCGCCTCGTCGACGATGATCGTGTCGTAGCGGCGCAGCAGCTTGTCGCGCTGGGTCTCGGCCAGCAGCAGGCCGTCGGTCATCAGCCGCACGAGCGTCTCCGCGCGGCTGCGGTCGCTGAAGCGCACGGCGTAGCCGACCGCCTCGCCGAGCGGGACGCCGAGCTCGTACGCGATCCGCTCCGCGACCGTGCGCGCGGCCAGCCGCCGCGGCTGGGTGTGCGCGATCGCGCCGCGCACGCCCCGCCCGAGCTCGAGGCAGATCTTCGGAAGCTGCGTCGTCTTGCCGGAGCCGGTCTCCCCCGCGACGACGACGATCTGGTGGTCGCGGATCGCGGCGAGCAGCTCGTCCTTGCGCTCGGAGACGGGGAGCTGCGGCGGGTAGTGGATCGCCGGCACGGACGCGCGCCGGCGCTCGATGAGCGCCTCGGCCTTGGACACGCCGCGCAACGATAGGAGGCGCGCGCGCTGCGCTACGCGTGCGCGACGCGCATCGGCGCGCGCACCATGCCCGCGGCGAAGTCCGCGTACATCTCGGCGACCTGGTCGACGGTCAGGTCCCCGGCGGGGTCGTACCACGTGTGCGCGGAGCCGCACAGCGTCACGAGCGCGAACGCGGTCACGCGGACGTCGTCGAAGTCGAACGTGCCGCTCCGGGCGCCGGCCTTCAGGACCGCGCGGAGCTCGTCGAGGTACATGCGCTTGATCGCGCGGATGCGGCGGCGATGCTCGTCGGGGAGCTGGTTCACGCGCGTGCGGACGCCGAGCGCGATGTCGAACACCTCGGCGATCGCCGGATGCTCCAGGCGCCAGCGCACGTGCGCGGCCGCGAGCTGGCGCAGGCGGGTCAGCGGGTCGCTGGCCGTGGCCTCGGACCGTACGGCGTCGATGAACGCCATCAACATGGCCTCCATCTCCAGGTACTCCTGGTCGGTCCGATCGGGCAACAGCACAGTCGCGTTCACCAGCGCTCTCCTCAGCTCGAGGTGCCGGCCCGGTCCCGGGTCCGGCCCTTCTCAGGTGCGGCGCACTATGCCCCGGGATGTGCTAACCGTCAAGGGCGCTGGGTGGCGGATCACACGTTCAGGCGGGTGAGGAGTTGCGCGATGCGGACCGTGACGAGGAGCGTTTCGTCCATGACTTGGCGCCAGGTGAAGCGGACGACCGTGTAGCCGTGCGCCTGCAGCATCGCGTCGCGCGCGCGGTCCGACTCGAATGCGCGCCGGTGTCCGTGGGTGCTCCAGCCGTCGGTCTCGACAACGAGACCGTGGTCGGGCCAGAAGAAGTCGACCTCGCGGCCCAGCACGCGGTGATTGACGAGGGGGAGCGGCAGTTGCGCGCGTTCGAGCGCGGGCAGCAGCGCGCGCTCCAGCGCGCTGCGGGTCGGTTCGGCGTGGTCGTCGGCGGTGCGCGGGATGAGCTGCTGGACGAGCGCCTCGGCGCGGGCGCGGTCGCGGTCGGGGGGTTGGAGCTGGGCGATGGTCTGGAGCGGGGTGGTCGTTGCGAGGCGCTTGTGCGTGGTGGTCTCGAGGCGTTGCGCCTGATGGACTCGGAGGTTCTCGCGTCTTCTCGGCGCGCGGTCGGTGAGCGTGACGTCGATGAACGGCGGCATTGAGGGGATGAGCTTCCACAGGTGGGCGGCAGTCCGGTGGGAGAGCGCGGCGCCCGGGCCGGCCGCGATCAGCGCGGCGATCATCCTGCCGCGGTCGCTCAGCGCTTCGTGGCCGACCGCGTAGACGCCCT
>DATHJG010000240.1:0-10757 GCA_035489875.1 Solirubrobacteraceae bacterium
CCACGTCGCGGCGGGCCGGGATGCTCGAGCGCGCCGACCTCGTGTCCACCGAGAAGGTGGGTCGCGCACGCCGCCGCCGGCTCGGCGCGGGGAGCATGGCGGAGGCGACGGCAGTGATCCGGCGAGTCAGCGCTCGAGATACGGACCCAGCAGTGCGCGGTCGGCGGGCCCCAGGCGGTCCGCCGCCGTCGCGGCCTGGTGCCAGAACGGGTACAGCAGCGGCGGCGCGCTCAGCTCGTCGAGCCGCCGGCGCTCGGCGTCGTCCAGCTCCAGCGCGGCCGCCGCCAGGTTGTCGGCGAGCTGCTCCTCGGTCCGCGCGCCGACGATCACGGAGGTGACGCCGGGGCGGCCGAGCAGCCAGGCGAGCGCGACCTGCGCGGCCGAGACGCCGCGCGCGGCGGCGATCTCGACGAGCGCGTCGACGATGCGGTAGAGCTGGTCCTCGTCGCGGACGGGCGGCTCGTTCCACTCGGTCAGCTGGCGCGATCCGGCCGGCGGCGGCTGATCGCGGCGGTACTTGCCGGAGAGCAGGCCGCCGGCCAGCGGACTCCAGACGAGGATCCCGACGCCCTGGTCGATCGCCGACGGGATCAGCTCGTACTCCGCGTCGCGTGACTGCAGCGAGTAGTAGATCTGCTGGCTGACGAAGCGCTGCAAGCCGCGCCGCTCCGACAGGCCGAGCGCCTTCATCATCTGCCAGCCCGCGTAGTTGGAGCAGCCGATGTAGCGGACCTTGCCGGACCGCACGAGCGCGTCGAGCGCGTCGAGCGTCTCCTCGAGCGGCGTCATGCCGTCCCACTCGTGCACCTGGTAGAGGTCGATGTGATCGACGCCGAGGCGGCGCAGGCTCGCCTCGCACGCGGCGATCAGGTGGTGGCGCGAGAGCCCGGCGTCGTTCGGGCCGTCACCCATCGACATGCGCGCCTTCGTCGCCAGCACGATGCGGTCGCGCCGGCCCTTGATCGCCTCGCCGAGGATCTCCTCCGAGAGTCCCCGGGAGTAGACGTCGGCGGTGTCGACGAAGGTGATGCCGGCGTCCAGGCACATGTCGAGCTGGCGCGTCGCGGCGTTCACGTCGGTGCTCCCGACGTTCGCGAACCGGTCGCGGCCGCCGAACGTCATCGTGCCCAGGCCGAGCGCCGACATGCGCAGCCCGGACGCTCCGAGGTGGCGGTATTCCATGCTCGGGATCCTCCCACTCCGCGCTCCGGCGCGCAGATTCGACAGGCGGTCGGATCGGATTCCTACCGCAAGTCCAGGGCGGCATCGCGTGCCCTCCGTATACGGTTGCGCGGCCCCGGGGCGGAGACCGTCCCTCCTCTCGAAACGGAGTCCCAGCTTGTCCATCGTGCGAAGGTCGGCGCGACGCCTCGGCGTGCTCGCGTTCGTTCTGCCATGCCTCTTCGCGTGCGGCGCCGCGCCGGCCTCGGCGCATCGCGACCGCCCGCTCGACCTGGACCTGGAGACGGCGACGGTCGCCGAGCTGCAGGACCTGATGGAGTCCGGGAAGCTCAGCTCGGAGGAGCTGACGGAGCGCTACATCGACCGGATCGAGGCGCTCAACCGGCGCGGCCCTGGCCTGAACGCCGTCCGCATGCTCAACCCCGCCGCGCTCCAGGAGGCGCGCGCGCGTGACGCCGAGCGCCGCAAGCACGATGTGCGCGGCCCGCTGCACGGCATCCCGGTCCTGGTGAAGGACAACCTCGACGCCTTCGGCATGCCGACCACGGCGGGCTCGGTCGCGCTCGAGAAGTCCTATCCCCGCACGGATTCCACGGTCGTCGCCCGGCTGCGCGCGGCGGGCGCCGTCCTGCTCGGCAAGGCCAACCTCACGGAGTTCGCCAACTTCTTCGCCCTCGGCTTCCCGAGCGGCTACTCCTCGCTCGGCGGCCAGGTGCTGAACGCGTACGACACCGACGCCGCGCCCGGCGGGTCCTCGTCCGGCTCCGGCGCCGCCGCCGCCGCGGGCCTCGCGGCGATCACGATCGGCACCGAGACGTCGGGCTCGATCATCAGCCCGTCGTCCGCCCAGGGCATCGTGGGCCTGCGCCCGACGGTCGGCCTGGTCAGCCGCACGGGCATCCTGCCGATCTCGGCCACCCAGGACACGGCGGGCCCGATGACGCGGACCGTCGCCGACGCGGCCGCCGAGCTGCAGGCGATCGCCGGCAAGGACCCGGAGGACCCGGCCACGGATGGCGCGCCCCCCACCGTGCCGGACTACCTCGGCGCGCTGAAGACCGATGCGCTCGCGGGCGAGCGCGTCGGCGTCATCGAGAGCACCGACGCGAACTACAACGCCGCCAAGGCGGCGATCGCAGCGGCGGGCGCGATCCCCGTGCCGGTCACGCTGTCGCCGCCGAGCGTGCCCTCGATCACCGCGTACGAGTTCAAGCGCGACGTCAACGCGTACCTGGACCGGTTGCCCTCGTGGGCGCCGATGCAGAGCCTGCAGGACATCCTCGACTTCGCCGACGCGAACCCGCTCGAGATGAAGAAGTTCGGCTACCAGCGCGCCGACGAGGCCCAGGACATCGACCTGAGCGACCCGGCGACGTACCAGACGTACGTCACGCAGCGCGACGAGGGCCAGGCGGCGGTCCGCTCGTTCATCGACGCGACGCTGGACCGCGGCACGCCCGAGACGACGGACGACCTGGCCGCGATCATGACGCCCGCGGGCGCGCTCACCAGCGCCGGCGCTCGGGCGGGGTACCCGCAGCTGACGGTGCCCGCGGGCTACACGTCGACCCAGCGGCGCCCGGTGAACATCTCGTTCAACGGCACCGCGTACAGCGAGCAGACGCTGCTCGCGCTCGGCTACGCGTACGAGCAGGCGACCAGGCTGCGCAAGCCGCCGAGCGTCATCAACCCGGCGCTGTACCGCTGCGCGGACACGACGCCGCCGAGCGTCTACGGCGCGCACTCCTGCGCACCGGGCCTCGAGCTCCTCGACATGGTCGGGAAGGAGCCGAAGCTGCCGTTCTCGCTCGAGCTCACGACGATCGCCGACCTGCAGAAGCGGATGGCGAAGGGGACGCTGAGCGCCGAGACGCTGACGAAGGCGTACCTGGCGCGGATCGCGCGCACGAACACCGCCGGGCCGTCGCTCAACGCGGTGCGGATCATCAACGAGAACGCGCTGAAGGACGCGCGTGCGCTCGACAAGGAGCGCTCGCGCGGCAAGGTGCGCGGCTCGATGCACGGCGTCCCGGTCCTGCTCAAGGACAACATCGACGTCAAGGGGATGCCCACGACCGCCGGCGCCGTCGCGCTCGAGCGCTCATACCCGAAGGACGACGCGCCGCTGGTGAAGACCCTCCGCAAGGCCGGGGCGATCATCCTGGGGAAGACGAACCTCAGCGAGTTCGCCAACTTCTACTCCGGCAACAGCGTCAGCGGGTACTCGGGCCTCGGCGGGCAGGTGCTGACGCCGATCGACCTCGACCAGAACCCGAGCGGCTCGTCGTCGGGCTCGGGCGCGGCGGCCGCGGCCGGCCTCGCGGCGGCGACGATCGGCACCGAGACGTCCGGGTCGATCGTCAGCCCGGCGTCGCGACAGGGCATCGTCGGCCTGCGCCCGACGGTCGGCCTCGTCCCGCGCACAGGGGTGATCCCGATCTCGGCGACGCAGGACACCGCCGGCCCGATGACGCAGACGATCTACGACGCCGCCGCGGAGCTGCAGGCGATCGCGGGCAAGGACCCGGAGGATCCGGCGACCGCGACGCAGCCGTCCGTCCTCCCCGACTACGTCGCGGGGCTGAAGGCGAGCGCGCTCGCCGGCAGGCGCGTGGGCGTGATCGCGAGCACCGACCCGGTCTACGTGGCGGCGGTCACGAAGATCCAGTCGCTCGGCGCCGAGACGGTGTCGATCCCGACGCCGACGGCGGCGGCCGGCCCGGGCATCCTGAACTACGAGTTCAAGCGGGACCTGAACGCGTACTTCGCCCGGCTGCCGACGGGCGCGCCGATCGCGTCGCTGGCCGAGGTGATCGCGTTCAACAGCGCGCATCCCGACGAGGCGATCAGGCTCGGCATGAGCACGCTCGAGGCGAGCGAGGCGATCGTCCTCGACGACCCGGCGACCAAGGCCGCGTACGAGGCCAACCGCGCCAACGGCCAGACGGCGACGCGGAACGCGATCGACGCCGCGCTGACGCGCGGGACGCCGGACACCGCCGACGACCTGGCGGCGATCGTGACGCCGGCGGGCACGCTGACGGGCACTGGCGCACGCGCCGGATACCCGCAGCTCACCGTCCCGGCCGGGTACGACGCCGCCACGCGCAACCCGGTGAACATCTCGTTCAACGGCACGAGCTACAGCGAGCCGACGCTGCTCGCGCTCGGCTACGCGTTCGAGCAGGCCACCAAGGCCCGCAAGGCGCCGAGCGAGACGAACCCGGCGTCGTGGCGCTGCGTTCCCGGCAGCGCGCTCCCGCCGCGCTCGTGCCCGCCCGGCGACCCGGCGCCGCCGCGCTCCGGGTCGCACGGGGACGACGACGACCGCTGGTAGGTCCGGGCGCTCGGGGGGCGGGCGACATCGCCCGCCCCCCGGACGCTTCAGATGAGGCCGGTGCGGTGGGCCAGCGCCGCCGCCTCTCCGCGGCCGGCGACGCCGAGCTTGCCGAGGATGTTCGAGACGTGGACACTGGCCGTCTTCGGGCTGATGAAGAGGAGCTGCGCGATCTGCGCGTTCGAGCGGCCCTCGGCCACCAGCGCGAGCACCTGCTGCTCGCGGTCCGTGAGCCCGAAGCGCTCGCGCTCGCGGGGCGTCACGAGGCGGGCGCGGCGGGCGAGCGCGGCGATGTCCCGCGCGAGCGGGTCGGCGCCCAGCCGAGCGGCGATCTCGCCCGCCTCGCGCGCGGCCTCCGAGGCGGCGTCCCGGTCGTCCGCCGCCTCCGCGAGGCGCAGCAGCGCGTAGGCCAGCGGGTGCGGCTCGCCCGCCGCGCGCCAGGCGGCCGCGGCCTCGGCCCACCCGCCGGCATCGCCGGCGATCCGCCGCCGCTCGGCGTCCGCGAGCGCCCGGTGCGCACGGGCCTGCGGCGTCTCCGCGGCGAGCTCGGCGGCGATGCGCGCGAGCGCCGCCGCGCGCGGCTCGTCGCGCTCCGCCGTCTCCGCCTCGACACGCAGCCCGAGCGACACGAGCGGCCACGCGTATCGCGGCATCCATCGCTCGGCGTCGATCGAGAGCCCGCGCGCCACGATCGACCGAGCAGCGGCCGCGTCGCCCCGCGCGTGCGCGACGTAGGCCTCGACGAAGTCCAGCGCCTGCGTGTACTGCGGCTCGTCGCGGGCGTCGCCCAACACCGCGCGGGCCGTCCCGGCGGACCGGATCGCGTCGTCGTAGCGGCCCTGGAACGCGGCCAGGCGCGCGTGCACCTCCAGGACGGACGCGTTCGAGTCCGCCGACCGCTCTGCGAGCCAGTCGGCGAGCACGCTTTCTGCGTCCTGCCAGCGGCCGAGGTGGAGGAGCGACTCGGCCAGGTTGCTCGCGAGGATGCCGCCGAGGCTGCGCGAGAGGCCGGCGCGGCGCGCGAGCGCCAGGCCGGCGGAGGCCGTCTCGACCGCCTCCTCGCGGCGGCCGAGCAGCTCGAGGGCGTCGGCGAGGTTGAGCTGCGCGCGCACGGCGAGCGGGTGATCCTCGATCTGCAGCGCCAGGTCGCGCCCGGCGCGCAGCGAGGCGAGGCCCTCCTCGGCGCCGCCGAGGTACGCGACGACGGCGCCCAGCGTCGCGGCGGCGCTGGCCTGCTGGCGCAGGGCGTTCGCGGCCCGCGCCGCCGCGAGGGCCTCCTCGGCGGCGGCCCGTGCCGCCGCCATCTGCCCGTTGCGCGCCAGCGCGTCGGCCAGCGCGTCGAGCACGGTGGCGTACGCGACGCTCGGCGGCTCCGGTGGGATCAGCGCGGCGGCCTCCCGCAGCGCCGCGATGCAGTCGTCCGTGCGGCCGGACTCCCGCAGCGCACGCGCACGCAGCTCCAGCAGGAGCGCGTGGCGCATCGGATCCGGTCCCCGTTGTGCGAGCGCCTCGTCGAGCAGTGAGAGTGACCGCTCCTCGTTGTGCGCCCAGAACGCGGACTCTGCGGCCAGGCGGAGCACCTCGACCTGGTCGAGCCGGCAGCGCTCCTGCGCGTCTGGGACGCGCGGCCAGATCTCCAGGGCGCGCTCGAGATGACGCTCGGCCTCGGCCGGCGCGTATGGCGCGGTCTCCCGGGCCGCGTCGACCGAGGCGGTCAGCGCGAGCGGCAGGTCCAGCGCCGCGTAGGCGTGATGCGCGATCTGGGCGGTCAGCGTCCCGTCGGCGCCGGCCACATCGGGGTGCGCGGACAGCGCCTCGCCATAGGCGGCGTGCAGGCGCACGCGCTCGCCCGGGAGGATGTCGTCGTAGATCGCGTCGCGGGCGAGCACATGGCGGAACGAGTAGCCGCGGCCGCTGTGGTCCACGACCAGCACGTGGTGATCGATCGCCTCGCGCAGTGCGGCGTCGCGCGCCGGCTCGTCCAGCCTCGACACGGCCGCGAGCAGCTCGTCGGGAACCCGGCGCCCGGCCGCGGCCACCGCCCGCAGCACGTGCCGCGCAGGCTGGGAGAGGCGCTCCACGCGAGCGAGCAGGACGTCGCGCAGCGAGGGCGCGAGGTGGCGGGGGTCGGCGCCGGACCGGACGGCGGCCGCCACCTCCTCGACCAGGAAGGCGTTGCCCTCGGAGCGCTCGAACACGATGTCGGTCAGCGCCGGCTCCGGCGCGTCGCCGAGGATCGCGCGCAGCTGGCGCTCCACCTCGGCGCGCGTGAAGCGCTCCAGCGCGATCCGGTGCACCGACCGGTCACGCTCCCAGCCCGCCACCAGCGGACGCATCGCGTGGGCGCGGTAGACCTCGTCGGAGCGGTACGTGACGACGAGCAGCACGCGCATCCCGCGCAGCGAGCGCGCCATCAGCGCGATCAGGTCGAGCGTCGAGCGGTCGGCCCAATGAAGGTCCTCGATGACCAGCATGAGCGGCTCGCGCGAGGCGATCCGCCCGAGCACGCCGAGCAGCGGGTCGAGGAGCTGCGCGGGCGCGCCGTGTGCCGCCGGCTCGCCCGCCGCCTCCGGATCGAGCTCCGGTACGAGCCGCGCCAGCGGGCGCCTTGCCGACCCGAGGATCTCCGCGAGCGGCGCGGCGGGAGTCGACCGGGCCAGCGATCGCAGGGCCTCGACGAGCGGCGCCAGGGGGAGCAGGTCGCCGCCCAGCTCGACGCACGCGCCGCTCAGCACGCGGGCGCCCTCCGCGCGGGCGCCCGCCTCTTCCACCAGCCGCGTCTTGCCGACGCCCGCCTCGCCGGCGATCACCGCCACGCCGCCGTCGCCCTGCGCCGCGCGCTCCACGGCACCGAGCAGGGCCGACAGCTCGTCCCGGCGGCCCACGAGCTCCGGGCTGATCGGTGTGGCGCTCATCGAGCGCAACGTACCGGTCAGCGAGGCACCCGCCTCGGCGGGCCCATTCAGACGGAGGGAGCGGGGACGACGCCGGGCGCCGGCGTCGCGACGGGCAGGGGCCGGCGGAGCAGCAGGGCGCCGACCGCGAGGACGGCGAGGCCGGCGGCGGCGAGCGCGGCGGTGAGGCCGAGCAGCGCGACGAGCGGGCCGGCGACGAGCGAGCCGGCGACGATGCCGCCGAGCGAGGCGGGGAGCACGAGGCCGTACGCGCGTGCGAGGACCGCGTCGTCGAGCATCCGCGGCAGCGCCGTCTCGGAGAGCACCTCGGCGACCACGCCGCCGGCGCCGGCGACGATCCCCAGCGCGATCGCCATCCACAGCGCGTCGACGACGCCCAGCCCAGCGACCGGGAGCGCGACGAGCACGAGCGCGACGGCCAGCGTCCGGCGCCAGTGTTCCGCGCCGTCGAAGCGGGCCGCGACCGCGGCGCCGGCCAGCCCGCCGATGCCGAACGCGCCGAGCAGCACGCCGTAGCCGCCGGCGCCCGCGCCGACGTCGCGGCTGACGAGCACGAGCGTCACCGTCAGCAGGCCGTAGACGGCGCTGCACACCACGTCGGCCGCGACGACGCGCATCGCCGACGGCGCGCCGCGCAGGGCGTCCGCGCCGGCGCGCAGCTCGGTCAGCAGGCCGGGCGCGCCCGCTGCGGCGTCGCGCTGGGCGGGGAGGAAGGCCGGGCCTGCGGGAATCGCGGCGACGGCGGCCGCGGATGCGAGGAACGTCAACGCGTTCGCGAGGATCGCCACCGGCGGCGAGGAGACGGCCAGCAGCAGCGCGCCCAGCGCAGGGCCGGCGACGATCGCCGCCTGCCCGATCGCGGCCCGGGCGGCGTTTGCACGCTGGAGCTCGGGGCCGGCCACCAGCCGCGGTGTCGAGGCCGCCACGGACGGCGGCTGGACCGCGCCCGCAAGCGTGGCCGCGGCGGCGAGCAGCGGAGCGAGCACCACCGGCAGCCCGCCCGCGGCGACGGCCGCCAACGCCACCATGAGCGTCGCGCGCGCCAGGTCGGAGGCGATGATGAGCCGCCGGCGATCGTGGCGATCGGCGAGCACGCCGCCGAGCGGTCCGAACACGACGATCGGCAGCACCCGCGCCGCCGTCGTCAGCGCGACCCAGGTGGCGGATCCCGTGCGCTCGTACACGAACGCGAGCAGCGCGACGTTGTACAGCCAATCGCCGCACGAGGAGACGGCGAGGCTGCCGAGGAGCAGATGGAACGGCCGCCCACCGGGGAGGCGGCGGCGGGTGACGGTGGAGTCGGGCATGCCGCCGAGTCTCAGGCTGAGGTAGCCGCCCACGCATCGGGCAGCCGCCGTATTCGCCTCCTCAGATGGGGCCGACGCCGGGTGCCTTAGACGCGTTCCGCGGCGCCTAGGCGGCGGCGCTGACACCACGTTGCGGCATCATGGCCTTGCCATGACACCATAGTGGTGTCATACTGGCACCATGGACATGACGCAGTACGTCGAGACCCTCCGTCGCGAGCTCGCCGTCGCCGTCGCCGCCGACGCCGGCGGCGAGGACGCCCGCGCGCTCGCCGAGCGCCTGACCGCTCCGCTCGACTCGGCCGTCCGGCTGATGCTGCTCGATGCGCTCTCGGCCGCCGCGGATGAGATCACGCGCGAGCTCGCGCCCGGCTCGGTCGAGCTGCGTCTGCGCGCCGGCGAGCCCGAGTTCGTCGTGACGCCGGCGCCCGCCGACGAGCCGCTCGAGCCGGCGACGGACGCCGTGCCGCCGCCGCCGCCGGACGGCGACGAGGGCGCGACGGCGCGCATCAACCTCCGGTTGCCCGAGCAGCTCAAGGCGGGCATCGAGCAGGCGGCGAGCCGCGAGCGGCTGTCGGTCAACGCCTGGCTCGTCCGCGTCGCCGCCGCCGCGGTCGGGCACGACGACCGCGACAGCCGCCCGCGGCAACGTGGCGGCCGGATCGGCCAGGCCTACACCGGCTGGGTGCGCTGACCGCCGGTCGCTCCCCCTTCCCAGACCATTTCTTCGAACCTGACCACGCAGGAGGACACCCCATGCCGACCTTCGACACCCCCGACCCGATCTCCGCCACGATCGAGGTCGTCGCCGGCGACGTCCGGATCAGCGCCGGCGACCGCAGCGCCACGATCGTCACGGTCGACCCGACCGACGCGACGAGCGAGGAGGACCGCAAGGTGGCCGAGCTGACCCGCGTCGAGTACGCGAACCGGCAGCTGCTGGTCAAGGCGCCGAAGCAGCGCTCCTGGCGTCCGAGCCGCACCGGCGGGTCGATCGACGTGACGATCGAGCTGCCCGCCGGCTCGCAGGTGCACGGCGCCGCGGCGCTGGCGGACTTCCACTGCGACGGTCCGCTCGGCGAGTGCCGGATCAAGACCGGCCTCGGTGGGATCCGGCTCGACCGGGCCGGCGCGCTGAGCCTGAAGAGCGGCATCGGCGACATCACCGTGGACCGTGCGACGGGCCACGCCGAGGTCACCACCGGGTCGGGCGACGTGCGCGTGCGCGACCTCGACGCCGACGCGGTGATCAAGAACTCCAACGGCGACACGTGGGTCGGCGTGGCCGGCGGCGACCTGCGCGTCAACACGGCCAACGGCAGCATCGCCGTCGACCGGGCGGACGCCGGCGTCGACGCGAAGACCGCCCACGGCGACGTCCGGGTGCGCGACGTCGTGCGCGGCTCCGTCGTGCTGAAGACCCACGCGGGCGACCTCGAGGTCGGCATCCGCGAGGGAACCGCCGCCTGGCTCGACGTGAGCGCCACCGCCGGCAGGGTGCACAACGCGCTCGACTCCGCCGACGCCCCCGAGCCGTCGACCGAGTCCGTCGAGGTGCGCGCCCGCACGACCGTCGGCGACATCGTGATCCGGCGTCCTTGACCAGCCGCCGCCGCTGTCAAGCCTGGTCTCGGAGCGCCGCACGGCGCACCTTCCCGCTCGCCGTCCGCGGCAGCTCGGCCGCGAAGTCGACGATCCGCGGGTACTTGTAGGGCGCGGTCTCGCGCTTGACGTGGTCCTGCAGCTCGCGCGCGAGCTCCGGGCCTGCGTCGAAGCCGGCGCGCAGGACCACGACGGCGCGCACGACCTCGCCGCGCTCGGGGTCGGGCGCCGGGACCACGGCCGCGTCGGCCACCGCCGGGTGCGTCCCGAGCGCGCTCTCGACCTCCGTGGGGCCGATCCGGTACCCCGCCGAGACGATCACGTCGTCGGCGCGGCCGCGGAACCACAGCCAGCCGTCCTCGTCCACGTCGACCAGGTCGCCGGTCGCCCACCAGCCGGTGTGCGGCTCGTGGC
>DATHJG010000241.1:0-4016 GCA_035489875.1 Solirubrobacteraceae bacterium
GAACTCGCGCTCACGGCCCAGCAGCCTCTCGGCAACAGCGCTATCGGCTGTTCTGAACGCGCTCTGCTGACCGGTGGGCCGTACCTGCAGATGGCGGGCGGACCGCTCGGCGATCAGGCTGTCGCCGCTCGCGCAAAGCCATAGCGCCAGTACGTGGTCGTCGTGGGTACGACCACCCCGTGTCACTCCTAAGTCGCGGCTACGAGACGCTCGGGCGCTGGAATGCCGGGGTAACGGCGCCCGGCCGCCTGCGCTGCTGCTGAGCGCCGAGTGACGAGCGCGTCAGGCGGTAGCGGCAGCTGCGCGGAGCCGTTCGGCATCGCGCCCCGGCGGCAGCCCGAATTGCCGTCGATATTCGCGGCTGAACTGCGACGCGCTGTCGTAGCCGATGCGGTAGCCGACCGTGGCAACGTCGTCAGTCCCGGCGAGTAGCAGCAAACGGGACTTCTGTAGGCGGATCTGCTTCTGAAACTGAATCGGGCTGAGTGCCGTGACCGCCTGGAAGTCCCGGTGAAAGGCGGACGTGCTCATCCCGCAGGAGCGAGCCAGTTGCTCCACGCGAAACTGGCGGTTGTAGTGCTCGCTGATCCATCGCACCGCGCGACTGACCCGCGACAGGCTGCTGTCCTGCAATCCGATCTGACGTACGGTTGTTCCGAGCGGGCCGTTGAGGATGAGCCAGAGCATCTCGCGTTCGATCATCGGCGCGAGCACGGCTCGGTCGGCCGGGCGGTCGAGCAGGCGGACCATGCGCACGACCGCGTCGAGCAGCTCGGGCGTGGCCCCGGCAACGCCGAGCCCGGGCGGCGCGGCATGCGAGTGCCTCGGCGGCACGCAGTCCTCCGTCTCCAGGAGCAGGGCGGCGATGCGCTGTGGGCGCAGGATCAGGCCGAAGCCCAGAGCCGGCTCGTCGACCGCAGCGTGGGTGTAGTGGCCGGTGATGGGCAGATCGACCGAAGCGACGAGGTGCTCCCCCGGTCCGTAGTCGTAGACGCGATCGCCGATCGCCAGGCGCTTGGCGCCCTGCGCGATGAGCGCCATGACCGTCCCCGTCGTCGACGCCTGCGGCTCGCCGGGCCTGCCAGCGGCCGAGAGCAGGACGCCGTCGATGGCGGTCTCCTCGTCGGGGCGGGCGTGCCGACCGATCAGCCTCCGCAGCTCCTCCAGGAGCGCGTCAGCACGCGACGTCGCCATCGAGCTCATGAGCGGATCGTACATCTGCCCCCTCGTGCTGCGGGTCTCTCGAGACCGCGCGAACGCCAAGTTGAGCAGGATCGTGCAACGACCCGCCAGTTCCGTTCTAACGACTCGGGCCAGCCGCTGGGACGCTGGAGACATGACCTTCAACGAACCCACCAGCGACACCGCGACGCCGAAGACGGTCCTCATCACGGGCTGCTCCTCCGGCTACGGCCTCGAGACCGCATGCCACTTCCACGACCGCGGCTGGAACGTCGTGGCCACCATGCGCACGCCCCGCGAGGACATCCTGCCGCAGTCCGATCGCCTTCGGATGCTCGCGCTCGACGTGACCAAGGCCGAATCGGTCGCCGCTGCGGTCGAGGCCGCCGGACCGATCGACGTGCTCGTCAACAATGCCGGCGTGGGCGCCATCGGCGCCTTCGAGGCCACGCCGATGGCCACCGCGCGCGAGATCTTCGAGACCAACACGTTCGGCGTGATGGCGGTCACCCAGGCCGTGCTGCCTCAGCTGCGCGCGCGCCGCGCGGGCGTCGTGGTCAACGTCACCTCCAGCGTCACCCTGGCCCGCATGCCCCTGGTCGCCGTCTACGCCGCGAGCAAGACCGCCATCGAGGGCTTCACCGCGTCCCTGGCGCTCGAGCTCGAGGAGTTCGACGTGCGCGCCAAGCTGGTCGAGCCCGGCTATGGGCCGAGCACGAACTTCACCACCAACGGGCAGACGCGCATGCAGGGGCTGATCCCCGAGCCCTACACGGCCTTCGCCGAGCGCGTCATGGCCGACTTCCAGCAGCCCACGGTCGTCACGCACCCGTCCCACGTGGCCGAGGCGATCTGGCGCGCGGCGAACGACGACACGGGCCAGCTACGCTTCCCCGCCGGCCCGGACGCCGTCGCACTCGCCCAATACCGCTGAAGCTCCCGCCCGCTCACGCCGCCGTCATACGCGGCGCGAGTTCCATGGCCCTGGCGAGAGCGCTCCTTCTCGACGATCTGGGCACTTGGGACGCGGCGCTGCATTCATGATCTCGACGCGTCGGATCGTCCCGCGGCGCGGCTCTGCGCACTTTCGCATTCGACACCGTGCAGCGGTACCGATCCTTCGGGGACGAGTGTCGCGGCTGCTTCAATGCGATAGCTGCCACCCAAGATCGACGGGATCCGTCGGACCGCGGAAGCCGCGCTGGCCGACCAGGCGCTCGCGATGATCGACCAGCAGCCGCAGGTTGAGCTCGGGCCCGTCAAGCTGCGCGACCGGCAGCGCGTCCAGGCCCTCGCGCAGCGCCGCGCGGGCGACCGCGATCGCGTCGATGCTGTCGGACTTGTCGCGCTCGCGCCCACTGCGGCGGGCGTCGGCCATCAGCTTGGTCGGGACGCGCACGACGCGCTTTCCCCGGGCGATCAAAAAGCGCTCAACCGAGCCCGCGACGTGCCGGCAATCCTCCAGCGCCCACACCCGCTCGCCGCCCAGGCCGCGCGCCCACGCCCAGCAACTCCGCGAATCCGCGAGCGCCGACCGGCACGGTCTTCTCGCCCAGCACCTCGCCAGTGGCCCCAGAGACCGCGGCGATCGTGTGCGAGCGCTTGTGGGTGTCCGCACCGAGCACGATCATCAACTCGTCCTCCTCTTTCGTCTTCTTTGAGGTGGACAGCCGGCGGACATGGCTTGCTGGGGGCGCTGCCACGCTCCTATCAAGTCACGCCGGACATCCCCGACCGGCGACGAGCGACACAACAAAAGGAAGTCAGACACGACGGGCCGACAGCCTCAAAGAGAGTCAGCTCGCCGCCGGTCGGGACCTTCACCTCAGCGTCGGACGTCACCGACCGCCCGAACCCAAACAGCAAGCCTCAAAGCGGAAGCTCGACGTGGCGCACCCCGGACGCGCCGTGAATCGCCATGCCTCTCGCACCTGGGAAAACCGATCGCTCGCCGGTTGCTGAGCCCGAGGACCGCTGCGGCCGCCTGCCTGCGAGCCGCGGCCGGTCCGCTCAGACGTCGTCCGGCAGACTGGCGAACTCGCGCTTGACATCTCGATACCACCCGAGGCCGCTGACCGGGCGCTTCCATCGGCCGCGCATCGCCTCATGGGCCCCGCGGTGTGTCTCGTCGCCGGCCGCGACCTGCGCCTTGAGGTGGCGGTCCTGGGCCTTGATGACTTCGTTGTGGTCCTTGCCATGGTGCTCGACGTTGCAGGGGCCGCCGAGTTGCTTGCAGGTCATGGTCTTCATAGGCGGCAAGCTACGGCTGGCGAGCCGTGGGCGCTTCTCGAATCCTGATCGATCACCCGAGGGCTGTTCGTGGCGGTCCCGGAGTGCGCGGCGAAGTGGTCGTCGCGCAACTGCACGCAGCCCCCGCCTCGGGCAGCGACATCGACGGAGGGGCCACGACCGTCCGACGATGACGACGCCGGAGCGTGCTACCGACTCGCGTCAGCAGAGCTGCCACCGTTCCGCGGTAGTGCGCCCTTGTGAGGTCCAGCCACGTGAGCCAGTGATGCTGCTCCCGCCTGGGAGGCACCGTCGGCGATGCGGACCCGTGGGTGTCGCTTTGCGCGGAGGGTGTCGCGGAAAGTTGTTGTGAGGAGTCGGCCGGTGAACGCGACTGCGGGAATCGTGGGCGTGCGGTCGCGCCGATCGGTTGCCAACGCGGTGGGGGGCGCGCTTTCGGCCCGGGTGGCCGTCTCAGCCGGTGGCGAGTCGGTGTTGGTGGAGTTTGAGGAGGTTGTGGGTGGCCGTCAGCAGCCGCCATTCCGATCTGGCGGCTGATCGGCCGCGGCGCTGGAAGCGGTTGGCGCCGCGGTTGGACTTGATCT
>DATHJG010000242.1:0-4351 GCA_035489875.1 Solirubrobacteraceae bacterium
CCAAGCGACGCGACGCCTGCCTGATGCCGGGGAGCGGCAAGCCGGTGGAGTGCCCGCTGGCTTGAGGTCGCCCATCCTGCCCGCGGAGGACCCGCCTGCGGCGAAGCGCCCCGCGTCGGCCAGAAGCTGACGATCTGGCGCCTTGCCGCGCCCGCGCGAGGGGCTTGAGGCGCCTCGCAAAGAACGGTCCTGGCTTGCAGGGCCTGTTCGCTCGTTGGCGGCGCCGTCAGGCGCTGGTTCAGCCGCCGGCCAGCGCGTCGCCGGTGGGGGTCCGGACGTACAGCACGGTCGGAGGGCGGCGGCGACGTCCTGCGCGGCGGCCCCGACGGCGACAAGCTGATCGGCGGAGCGGGCGCCGGCGTGCTCGAGGGCGGCGACGGCGACGACACCCTGACGGGAGACCTCTGCGAGGCGACCGCGGCCGACGTCCTGGACGGCGGCGCCGGCCTCGACACGCTGACCGACTGGGGCGACTGCGGCCCGGGCTCGGACAAGCGCGCCGTGCGGGTGACCGTCAACGGCATGGCCGACGACGGCCGGCCCGGCGAGAACGACGACGTCCGCGACCTCGACGTCCTGCTGCTCTACGTGCGGCGACCGTCATCGGAACCGACGGCTCCAATGCCGTGGAGATCTACGGTAGTCACCTGAACCGCGTCACGCTGCCGGACAAGCATCAGCTCGTGGACCCGGCGCGGGCCGCTCGCCTACTACGTGTCGGCGCCGGGGACCTTCTGAAAGGAACGGGGCCCGAGTTGCTCACACCCAAGGACGGAGGACTTCTCGGCGCGCTGTTCGAGTCGTTGGTGACGCTGTCGGTCCGGGTCTACGCACAGGCGGCCGAGACCACACTCGGGCATTTCCGCTCGTACGGGGGCGAGCGCGAAGTGGACCTCATCGTCAAGGGCGAATCCGGTCGCGTTGTCGCCATCGAGGTCAAGCTCGCCGCGACGCCGTCAGAGCGCGATGCAAGGCACCTGAAGTGGCTTGAGCAGGAAATCGGCGATGAGCTGCTCGACAAGGTCATCATCACCACAGGCCGCAACGCCTACCGCCGCGAAGACGGAACCGCAGTCGTCCCCGCCGCGCTGCTCGGCCCCTAGTCCGGCAGAGCTCTTCTCGGATCAGTGGGGGCTCACGATGTTATCCGGCGACTGCGCCGACGTGACTCCAGGGCCGCGGATGACGTCGTTCTCGAGCGCCGCCCCGGCGACGGGCTCACCGAGTTGGAGGACCAGCCAGATCCGGTCGCGTTGGCGCAGGAGCGCGGGCTGTTGGAGCGGGTCGCCGTCGACCACGAGCAGGTCGGCGAGCTTCCCGGGGGTGATCGTGCCGATGTGGTCGGCGAGCCCCAGCGCATGCGCTGCCGTGGCGGTGGAAGCGACGAGCGCTTCGCGGGTGCTGAGGCCGTGGTTGATCATGCGCAGGATCTCCAGGCCGAGGTCGCTGAGTGGCGCCCAGTCGTGCCCGGTGGCGATGGGCACGCCAGCGGCACGCGCGGCCTTGAGCGTGCGGTCGGCCTCCGCGAGATTGTGGAACGCGAGGTCGACCAGTAGGTGCGTCCACGTTGGGGGCGGAGTGTCGGCTGATGGAGCGGCGGGCTCCGCGTCGACGTCGCCGAAACCGATCCGGTCGCCGAGTCCGGCGACGCCGTAGAAGCAGCCGAACGTCGGCACGAGCACCTGTCCCGTCGCGGCCATGCGCTCGAGCAGCTCGGGCCGCTGGTTGAGGTACATGCCGTGTTCGATGGTGTCGATGCCCGCCTCGACGGCGAGCTCGGTGCCGTCGAGGCCCTCGGCGTGGGCGGCGACCCTGTAGCCGAGGCGATGGACTTCGTCGACGAGCGTGGTGATCTCCTCGCGTGTGAGCTGCGCGGGATCTGGGTCCTCGAGTTCGACCGTGCGCGCGCCGGTCGTCATCACCTTGATGAAGTCGGCGCCGCGCCGCACCTGCTCGCGCACCGCGCGACGCATGTCGTCGGCGCCGTCCGCCTCGCGGTACATGCGCTCGAAGAACCTGCCGCCCGGGCTGGTCGCAGAGACGATGCGTCCGCAGGTCAGCAGCCGCGGCCCGCGTAGGGCGCCGTAGCGCATCGATTGGCGCGCCTCGAAGACCTGGTCGCCGTAGGACCCCACGTCGCGCATCGTCGTGATGCCCATCCGCAGCGCATCCCGGAGGGCGGCCGCCAGGAAGTGGCGCTCCGTCCCGGGCCGGATCGGCTCGGTCCCGAGCGGGGGCTGGGGCATCGTGCCGTAGGCGTGCGCATGGGCGTCGATCAGTCCCGGCATGAGCGTCCGGCCGTCCAGATCGACCTCGCTCGCGCCGTCCGGCACCGGGTCGCCGGCGCGTCCGACACGCGCGATCCGGCCGTGCTCGACGAGGACGGCGGCCGCATCGTGTGCAGGCGCGCCGGTTCCGTCGAAGAGCGTCGCGTTGGTCAGCCACAGACGGCCTTCCGCAGCGGGCGGCGCGGAGAGCAGGCAGGGAAGGCGCGGCGGCATCTCTACCTGGCCAGCCGGGTTGCCGCGTCGCGGAGTAGGGGCAGCGCGCGGGTTCGCATGGCGTCGTCGAAGCGCGTTGTCGGGACGTACATGGAGATCATGGCCATGAGGACGCCCTGGCGCCTGACCGGTACCGCAACGCCTGATAGGCCCATCTCGAACTCGTCGATCACCATGGAGTAGTCCTCACGCCGGATCTGCTCGATCGCCGCCAGCAGGTCGCTCGGGGTGGTGATGGTGCGCGGCGTGTGGGCGGTGAAGGTCACTGACTCGACGGTGCTTGTCAGCTCGTCGTCGGGACGTTCGGAGAGCACCATCCGGACGAAGCCCGAGGCCGGCGTGGTGAGAACGGTCCCGGTCCACGCTCCTCGGACGCCGACCACCCTCGGTGCCTCGACCTCGTCGACGACCTGTGCCGATGCGGGGCCGGACGGCACGGCGAGCATCACCGTCTCGCCGAGGGCGGCCACGAGCTCCTCCAGGAGCGGCCGTGCACGGTCACGCAACGCCGCGAGGCTTCCCAGCGCGCGTCCCAGACGCAAGATCGTGGGACCGAGCGTCCAGTCCTTTCCATGCGGGGTGCGCGCAACCGCGTGGGCGTCCGCGAGCGACGCCAACAGTCGCGTCACGGTGGCGCGAGGGAGCTCCGTCTCGCGCGCGAGCGTAGCGACGGACGCTCCCTCGGGATGGAACGCCAAGGCTTCGAGCACTTGGAACGCCCGGCCCAGCGAGTTGTTCCGCCCGGCGCCCGGGAGCATGTCGCCAGTTCTGGTGATCGTCACGGGGCATAGCGTACAACGACCACCATACGGTTGACAAGCGACCGCACAACGGTCATATTCCGCCGATCCTGAGCCGGACTCGGGAGCGGAGCGCGCCGAACCGTGACCGTCACTCTCTCCACCACCGCCGACATCGACCTGGAGGTCGTGCGCCGGGTCGCGTGGCACCACGAGCGCATCGAGCTCAGCCCGGACGCGCGAGCCCGGATCCAGGCCCGGCGGCGCGACTTCGAGGCGTTCGTCGCCGCAAATGCCGACAGGCACCTCTACGGGATCACCACCAGGCATCACCGTGGCGCACGAACCGTCCTGCCGATGGAGGAGCGTGCGGAGTACCACCGGCGTGTGCCGCCGACGCCGCCGAGCGTGGGCTCGCCGATGCCCGCGCGGCTGGTACGCGGGATCATCGTCGCGCGCCTGGCGAGCTTCCTCGACGGTCATGCCGGCGTGCGCACCGACACCGTGGTGACGGTCGCTGCGATGCTCGACCGCCCGCTGCCGTATGTGCCGGAGCGCGGGCACGGCGAACCGGGCGACATCATCGCCCTCGGACACCTGTTCCGCGGCCTGGACAGCGAGGTGGACTTCGGCGTCGGCGGCGCCATGCCGCTGGTCAACGGGTCGCCCTGTGCCGCCGCCGCCCTGGCCGACGTCGTCCTGGCCGGGCGCCAGCGTGCCCGTCTCGCCGAGGAGGCGTTCGCGCTGGCGGCCGAGGCGATCCTGGCGCCGCTCGAGCACTACGACGCCGTGTTCGAGCGGCTGTGGGGTGACGAGCACCAGGCCGCGGCGCTGCGTCGCATCCGCGAGTTGCTCGACGGTGGCCACACGCCGCGCCGGCGCTATCAGGCCCCGGTGTCGTTTCGCAACGCGCCGCGCATGCTGGGCTGGCTCGGGCGCCTGCAGGCGCAAGGCGAGGAATGTGCGGCCCTCTCGCTTCGTGCCGTCACCGGCAACCCGGCGTTCGTGTTCCCCGAGGACCACCCGCCATACGGGGCGGTGCTGTCCAACGGGAGCTATTACAACCCGGTCGCCGCGCCGCTGATGAACGGGTTCGCGCGTACATGGGCA
>DATHJG010000243.1:0-2656 GCA_035489875.1 Solirubrobacteraceae bacterium
CTGAACAGAAGGCGCTGCCCGTTCTCGGGGGTGGCCTTCATGATGCGCGTGACGCCGGGCAGGAAGCCCAGGTCGGCCATGTGGTCGGCCTCGTCGAGCACGGTGATCTCGATCGCATCCAGGTGCGCGAAGCGCTGCTGCATGAGGTCTTCGAGCCGTCCGGGGCAGGCGACGATGATGTCGACGCCGGACTTGAGCGCGGCGACCTGGCGGTTCTGGCTGACGCCGCCGAAGATCGTGGTGGTGGTCAGGCCGTACGCCTTGGCGAGCGGCTCGAGCACGGCGTTGATCTGCGTGGCGAGCTCACGGGTCGGCGCGAGCACGAGGCCGAGCGGACGGCCGGGACGGCGGGATCCGCCGGCGAGGCGGGTGCCGAGGCGGGCGACCATCGGGATGGCGAACGCGAGCGTCTTGCCCGAGCCCGTCTTGCCGCGGCCCAGCACGTCGCGTCCGGAGAGCGAATCGGGCAGGGTGTCGACCTGGATCGGGAACGGGGTGGTCTTGCCGTCGGCGGCGAGTGCCTCGACGAGCGGGTAGGGCACGCCGAGCGTGCCGAAGTCATGAGACATGAGAGTGATGTGATTCTTTCGGATTGAAGAATGGCGAGGACGCCGATGGGCGTCAACGTTCGCCGGAGAAGATGTCAGCCGGGCCTTCGTGTGATGAAGCGGCGAGGGAGCGTTCTACGACGCGAGAAGGGCGCAATTGCCCTGCAAGTCTTCTCAGGCTAGCAGACGGCGCCGAGCGAGCACGTTCCACCCCAGCGAGCATGTTGCGCCATGCTCTCTCGGCGCGAACGTGCTCGCTCGGCGAGCTGAGCTCAGTACACCCCGTCGTAATGCTCGCCGACCGGGATGTCGGCGGTCACACGGTCACCCACCGGTGCGAGCGGGCACGCCCACGCGGGGTCGTACGCGCACGACGGGTTGTAGGCGAAGTTGACGTCCAGCACGGGGGTGTTCGCCGCCGCGTCTCCGCCGAGATCGGCGCCCTTGATCGTGTCGAGGAGATAGCGGCCGCCGCCGTAGGTGCCGCCGGGCTTGCCCGCCAGGCCGTCGCGGATCGGGAGGAAGATGCCTCCGCCGTACCCGGTGTGACGCCACACGTCGAGGGTTCCGACGCCCGGCACCTCGACGGTGCCGACGCGATCGAAGGTCACCACCCCGTCCGTGCCGGTCTCGTACTCGAACGTCGCCGCATCCGCATCCTGGATCGTTGCCTCGAAGCGCCACGCTGGATCGTAGGGAGCCACCGGAAGACCGGCGAACGCGGCCCGGTCCGCGGGGAGGATCGCGCTCGCCGGATGGTTCGCGAACATGTCGTCGCGGACGGTTCGCCAATGCTCGTGGGCCGCTGCGGCATCCGGATTCGCGCGCACCTCGGCGTAGAGAGCGAACGTGCGGCGGCGCCAGTCGACGACGTCGAGGGTGTTCACGCGGGCACCCGCCAGCCCGGCGCAAGACGTGTCAGCTGGAACGCCCGCCACTGCCAGAACACCCACGCGCCCAGCCAGACGAACGGTGTCAGCAGGCCCGCCGAGATGTCGAGCCGGTCGCGATAGAGGGTGCGTCCGCCGTCGGCTGGCGACACCGCCATCCGGTGCCGCCACGAGGTCGCGACCGAGAGGGCGCCGGACACCGGTCCGCCGCTGTCCTCGATGATGCGGGTGTCACCGCGCTCACGGAACCGGATGTCGATCACCTGCTCACCCGCGGGGATCATGCCCCACAGCATCGAGGCGCGCACGGGATGCCGCCCCTCCGTCCAGACGCGCGGCAGGCCCCGCGGCGACAGCGGCTCGAACGCGAAGAACGGATGCGCCACATCGCTCAGCACCGACGGAGAGCGCAGCGCCCACCACACCGCATCCGGTGTGGAGTCGAGCACGAGCTTCAGCTGGACGCGCATGTCCCCAGTCTGCGACAGAATCCCCGCATGAGGTATTGGCTCGGGGTCGTTCAGCGGGAGCACGTCCTGCGCGGCGTCTCGCTCGGCATCGCGCAGACGAACCACGGGGCGAAGGCCGGCATCCAGCGCATGCAGCCGGGCGACGGCCTCGTGTACTACTCGCCGAAGACGAGCTACCCCGACGGTGCCCAACTCCGTGAGTTCACGGCGATCGGACGCATCGCCGACGGCGAGGCGTGGCAGGCCGACGAGACCTCGACGATGGCCGATTTCCGCCCGTGGCGCCGCCGCGTCGAGTACGACGAGTCGGTGCGCACCGTCCCGATCACGCCGCTGCTCGAGGTGCTCGAGCTCACCCGCGGCAACCGCAACTGGGGCCTCGTGCTGCGCCGCGGCCAGGTGGAGATGTCACCCCATGACTTCGCGATCGTCGCCGGTGAGATGGGCGCCGCTACCCTCGTTCCGTGAGCGAGAACCACGACGCGCAGGGGACCTACCAGGTGCGGTTCGATTGGGGTGCGGCCGGCGCCGAGGCCGTGAGTCAGGATGCCGACGCCGTCGTGTGGGTCGATCAGCTCGGTGAGGGGGCCGGTCCTGCCGGCGCCGTGAGCGGTGTACTCGAACGCGCCGAGGAACTCGGGGACTGGGCGCTGGCGCAGCAGGCGGCGGGTGGCCGGTTCCGGGTCGCCATCGTCGCCGCCGGGGTCGCACGCGCCGACGGGTCGCTGCGCTTCGCCGTCGAGGATCT
>DATHJG010000244.1:0-2185 GCA_035489875.1 Solirubrobacteraceae bacterium
TGCGCAAGCGGCCGGGCATGTACATCGGATCCACCGGTGTGCGCGGCCTGCACCACCTGGTCTACGAGGTCGTGGACAACTCGGTCGACGAGGCGCTCGCCGGCTACTGCGACCGGGTCACGGTCACGATCCACCCGGACAGCTCCGTCACGGTCGCCGACAACGGCCGCGGCATCCCGGTCGCCACGATGGACAAGGAGGGCAAGTCGGCCCTCGAGGTCGTGCTCACCGTGCTGCACGCCGGCGGCAAGTTCGGCGACGGCGGCGGCTACAAGGTGTCGGGCGGCCTGCACGGCGTCGGCGTCTCCGTCGTCAACGCCCTGTCCGAGCAGTTGCACGTCGAGGTCCGCCGCGACGAGTTCACGTGGACCCAGGACTACTCCCGCGGCGCGCCTCAGGGCGAGATGCAGAAGGGCGCGCCGACCAAGGAGACCGGCACGATCATCACGTTCCTCCCGGACGCCGAGATCTTCGAGACGCTCGAGTTCGACTTCTCGACGCTCGAGCAGCGCCTCCGCGAGACCGCGTTCCTCACCCGCGGCCTGCGCATCTCGATCACCGACGAGCGCGGCGAGGGCCATCGCTCCGAGTTCCACTACGAGGGCGGCATCCAGGACTTCGTCCACTACCTCAACGAGAACAAGGACCCGGTCCAGCGCAAGGTCATCTACTTCGAGGAGGAGAGCGACGAGGGCGCCGTCGAGGTCGCCATGCAGTGGACCGGCTCCTACCAGGAGTCGATCTTCTCGTTCGCCAACAACATCAACACGCACGAGGGCGGCTCGCACCTCTCCGGCTTCCGCTCGGCGCTGACCCGCACGCTCAACCGCTTCGCTCGCGAGAAGGGCCACCTGAAGGAGAAGGACGACAACCTCTCCGGCGAGGACGTCCGGGAGGGCCTGACCGCGGTGATCTCGGTCAAGCTCTCGGACCCGCAGTTCGAGGGCCAGACCAAGACCAAGCTCGGCAACCCGGGCATGGAGGGCTTCGTCGCCTCCGTCGTCAACGCGGCGCTGGCCGAGTTCCTGGAGGAGAACCCCTCCGAGGGCAACTCCGTGATCCGCAAGGCGGTCTCCGCCGCCCAGGCCCGTGCGGCCGCCCGCAAGGCGCGCGACCTCACCCGCCGCAAGTCGGCGCTGGAGAACTCCGCGCTGCCGGGCAAGCTCGCCGACTGCTCGATCCGCGACCCCTCGCTCACCGAGCTCTTCGTGGTCGAGGGCGACTCCGCCGGCGGCTCGGCCAAGCAGGGTCGCGACCGCGCCACGCAGGCGGTGCTGCCGCTGCGCGGCAAGATCCTCAACGTCGAGAAGGCGCGGATCGACAAGGTGCTGCAGAACAACGAGATCCAGGCGCTGATCACCGCGCTCGGCACCGGCGTGCGCGAGGAGTTCGACACCGAGCGCCTCCGCTACCACAAGATCATCCTGATGACGGACGCCGACGTGGACGGCGCCCACATCCGCACGCTGATCCTCACGCTCCTCTTCCGCGAGATGCAGGAGCTGATCGAGGCCGGCTACATCTACATCGCCAAGCCGCCGCTCTACAAGCTCAAGCAGGGCCAGCAGGAGCGCTACATCGAGAAGGACTCCGAGCTGGAGGAGATCCTGCTCGGCGACAAGCTGGAGCGCTTCGAGATCACCGACCACGCCGGCCAGGCGTTCAAGCTCACCGAGACCCGCTGGCAGCGCTACTCGCGCCTGCTCAAGCAGTACGAGGGCTGGGCGTCGGCGCTGCGCGCCGACCACGGCCACGACACCGTCCTGTTCCTGGAGGAGTCCCAGATCCTCGACGAGCAGGTCATGTCGGTCGACGCGCTGCAGGAGCTGATCGAGCGCGAGACCCCCGAGGGCGAGCCCTACACCACGGAGCTGCTGCCGACGACCGACGGCGTCCTGCGCATCAAGGCGGTCGAGCGCAAGACGAACATGGCGCGCACCCACGTCATGCGCCGCTCGCTGTTCGAGGCGAACGAGTACCGGCAGCTCGCGCGCGTCCACGCCGAGCTGGTCAAGATGGCGGGCACCCCGCCGTTCACGATCGTGCTCGGCTCCGAGCGCGAGGAGGCGCTCTCGTTCGAAGGCCTGCGGCGCACGGTGATGGAGATCGCCGCCAAGGGCATCGGCCTCCAACGCTTCAAGGGCCTGGGCGAGATGAACGCCGACCAGTTGCGCGAGACCACCAT
>DATHJG010000245.1:0-7018 GCA_035489875.1 Solirubrobacteraceae bacterium
GGCCGCCCTCGGACCAGATCGTCCCCGCCTGACCGGGCGGAAGCTCGTTCCCCTCGTCATCGAGGACGTGCGGCGTGCCCACTTGCGCCCGTCCGACGGAGCCGGGATGCGCCAACCACTCCTGGGGGTCGATCGCGGTCAGCAGGTATATCTCGGTCGCCGAGTAGTACTCGTAGACGATCGGCCCGAGCCACTCGATCATCTCGCGCTTGACGTCGATCGGGCACGGCGCGGCGGCATGAATCACCGCGCGAAGCGATGAGAGGTCGTGGCGGAGCCGCTCCTCGTCGGGGAGACGGAGCATGCGGATGAACATCGTCGGAACCATCTGCGCGTGCGTCACCGCGTAGCGCTCGATGAGCTCGAGCGTCGAGGCGGCATCGAACTTGTCCATCACGATCGTCGTGCCGCCAAGGCGGTGGACTGCCATGTTGAACCGCAGCGGCGCCGAGTGATACAGGGGCGCGGGTGACAGATACACCGTGTCGCTCCCGAAGTCGTACAGCCGCCCGACCAGCGGCACGAGCGTCGGCGGCGTGCCGATCGGGCTGAGCGCCAGCTCGGCCTTGATCGCCTTGGGCCGCCCGGTCGTCCCCGACGAATACAGGAACTCGAGTCCCTCGGCCTCATCGTCGAGCGGCGTCGCGGGCTGGCCCGCGACGAGGCCGTCATAGCTCTCGAAGCCGGCGATGTCACCGTCGACGGCGATCCGAGCTGACACGGCGGGGACCTGCTGCGCCGCCTCGCGCGCGACGGCTGCGGTGGTCTCGCTCACGAACAGCAGACGCGTCCCGGAGTCCTCGAGCACGTACGCAACTTCGGAGGCGGTAAGGCGGGGTGAGATCGCCGTGTAACGAAGCCCCGCCCGCTGCGCAGCCCACGCGAGCTCCAGGTAGCGGCGGTGGTTCTCCATCATTATCGCCACGCAGGCGCCCGGCCCGGTGCCGAGTGCGCGCATCGCGTGCGCAGCGCGACACGAGCGTTCCACGAGCTGGCGATACGTGACGGTCTCGCCTGAGGGGGCCATCACATACGCCGGCTTGTCCGGCTGCTCGGCGGCGTACCGGTCCGGGAAGAAGGCGGGCGCCTCGAACACTGGGACAGTCTACGAACGCCACTCACCAATCCCCTTGCTAATGGGGTCAGTGTCACCAGTCCCTTGGATCAGTATTACCAGTTCCACTATGTCAGCATTATCCAACTCCCTTGGGTGAGGGCGTCGTGTGCCCGGGTATCATGGAGAACGGCTACCACCGAGACACGCATCCCGAAGGGCAGCCGGGGCGCGCCCCCGCAGTCGATCTGGAGGAGCGCGTCCTGGTTGGGGCCGCCCTGCTGGGGGCGGTGCTCGGGATGGCCCGCCGGCCGGTGGCGGCGCGCGAGACGGTTGCGCTGGCGAGGCGGCTGGCTCGCCACCCGCGCCGAGCCGCGCGGCCCGTGGCGGACCTGCTCGCGGAGGCAGGGCGGATCGTCGCCGGGAGATCGGAGCTTCAGCCCTGGACCAGCGACCGTCGCTACGACGACGTCGCGTGGCGGAGCAATCCACTGTTCCGCGTGCTCGCGCAGGGCCACGCCGCCGTGGCCGACGCGCTCGACGAGCTGCTCGACGCGGCGCAGCTCGAGCCGCCGGACGAGTACAGGCTGCGCATCGCCGCGACCAACCTCGCCGCCGCGCTGGCACCGGCCAACTTTCCGCTGCTCAACCCCGCCGCGCTGAAAGCGATCATCGACACCGGAGGTCGAAACCTGCTCGTCGGGACGCGGCGGTTCTGGAAGGACATCCGCACTCCGCCGCGCCTGCCGGTGCGGTCAGACCCGGGAGACTTCGAGCTGGGCAGAGACGTGGCCGCCACGCCGGGAGCAGTCGTGCTCAGGACCGAAGTGATGGAGCTGATCCAGTATGAACCCGCGACGCCGGACGTCCAGGTGGAGCCGCTCCTGATGGTGCCGTCGGTCGTCAACAAGTTCTACCTGACGGATCTGTCTCCCGGGAGGAGCGTCGTCGAGTTCTTGGTCAAGGAAGGCTTCCAGACGTTCAGCATCTCATGGATCAATTCCGACAAACGCCACCGCAGGTTCGGCCTCGACACATACATACGCGCGATCCTCGAGGCGCTCGACGCGGTGCTGTCGATCACCGGGGCCGAGCGGGCACACACGTTCGGCAACTGCGCCGGCGGCGAGCTGCTGGGGATCGCGGCGGGCCAGCTCGCCGCTACCTCCGGACAGCGGCGCATCGCCAGCCTGACGCTGCCCGTGTGCGGGATGTCCCACGACGAGCCCGCGTCGCCCGGCGGCCTGCTCACGAGGGAGGTGGTCCAGCTCATAGCCGCCGAGGCCGAGCGCAAGGGCGTCTTCGCCGGTGCCGCCCTGCAGGGCGCGGTCGCGTGGCTCAGGCCGATCGACAGCGTCTGGTGGGGGTGGGTTCAACGCTATCTGCTGGCCGCCGAGATCCCGAAGTTCGACCTGTTCTACTGGTCGGAGGACATCACCGACGTGCCCGGGGCGCTGGTGCGCGACCTGCTCGAGCTCGCGCTCGAGAACGCGCTCGCCCATCCCGGCAGGCTGACCGTCCTGGGCGAGCCGGTGGATATGCGCAAGGTGGATGTCGACGCCTATCTGATCGCTGGCCTGACCGACCATCTGACGCATTGGGAGAGCTGTTACCGCACGGTGAAGATCCTCGGTTCCCGCTGCGAGTTCGTGCTCGTCACCGGTGGTCATCTGCAGGTGGTCCTGCGCCCTCCGGGAGGTCGCGCGGCAGCGTTCCGCACCGCGCCGATCACGCTCCCGGATCCCGACGCGTGGCTCCGTCAGGCCACCGAACAGGAGGGCAGCTGGTGGGTGCACTGGCTGGATTGGCTCAAACGACGCTCGAGCGGTCCGACCGCCGCGCCGACGCATCTCGGCAACGATGAGCACCCGGTACTCGAACCGTCTCCCGGTACGTATGTGCGCACGAGGGTGACAAGGAGGTGAGCGTCGAGCGTGCGCGATGCTCACCTCTCGGACAGGAATGCCTCGATCACCGGCACGACATCCTCCGGCTGGTCGACCATGAACAGGTGGCCGCCGTCGGCGACGACGTAGCGACGACAATCGGGAATCAGCCGCGTGAAGTACCGGCTGTTGACAAGCGGGACGATCGGATCCCGGCCACCGGCTAGGACGAGCGTCGGGGCCGTGAGCGTGTGCAACCAGCCGAGGCTCGACCATCCGAGGATCGCGCGGAGCTGGAGACGGTAACCGCGCACGCTCGGAGGGTTCCGGAGGCGTCGTTCCTCGTACGCCGCCAGGATGGCGGGATCTGCGGCGGCACGGCCACCGACGAGACGAGCGAGCCTGCGCATCCTGCGTTCAGATCCCGCCACGGCCATTCGCCGGTCGAAGAACTCGATCACGGTGCGCTGGTTCTGGATTGCGCCGATCCCCGGGATCGTTGCCGCGAGGATCAACTTGCGGAGCCTGAGCGGATGTCGATGGGCCAGCTCCTGGGCGAGCGCGCCACCGAGCGAGTATCCGAGCACGTCGACCCATGGCAGCTCAAGGCGATCGAGCATTGCCGCCACCACGTCGGCCAGGTCGCGCATCCGGTAGCGGCGATCCGGAACGGCGGACAACCCGCTTCCCGGAGCGTCGAAGCAGATCAGCTGCCGGCGTGCGAGCAGAGGAGTCAGCGGCTCCCAGAGCTCGATGTTGGCTCCGAGTCCGCTGATCATCAACAGGGGCGGACCAGCGCCCGTCACCCTCACCCGGATTCGGAGCCCGGCGGCGGATACGTACCTGTCCGCTGCGTCGAGCCTATGCACCCAGCACATCCCTTCGCTCGAACCATGCCACGCCCGCCGCCGCTGCCACTAGTCCGGTCGCGATCATGATCGCGGCGGCCGCGGCGCGGAACGACTGGACGGGCACGGCGGCGACGTGCTCGAACGGGGTCGCAGCAACGACCCATCTGGGGGCCCCGACGAGCGAGCCGAACAAGTGCCAGAGGAACGCGATCGTGACGAGGCCGTACGCGATCCCGCTGCTCGCGCGAGGGACGAGCGCGTACGCCAGCGTTGCCAGCCCCAGGAACAGCAGCGAGACGGGCAGGCAGTTGCCACCGGCCTCGAGGAGGCGTGTGAACGACAGGTCGACTCCCGCCGCCTGAGCTCCGAACCACGTGGTCGCGCCGGCCGTGAGCGAGATCGCAACCGCGCCGGCCGCGGCGAGCCCGAGGCGCCCGAGCAGCCATTGCCGCCGCCCGACCGGCAGCGCGAACAGCGTCTCCAGCCGCTCCTGCTCTTCCTCGCGGCGGGCGGCACCGAGTTGCGAGCACGCGAACAGGCTGGTCACGAGCACGAAGAAGATGAACGCGAATGCGACGTAGTCGCGCGGGGTGACGACCGGGCCGGCGCCGAACTTCTCGAGCTGCTTCTGCAGCCTGTCCGAGATCACGGACCCGTTGACGCTCTCGGAGACGATGCCGATGATCAGCCCGAAGGCAGCGACGCCCGAGATCCACGTGGTCAGGCTCCCGCGCTCTTGCCGCAGGGCGTGCGCGGTCGGTGAGGACAACAGATGCAGGCGCGGTGCCGCCGAGTCGCGCGCCGGCAGCAGCCCGGCGCCGATGTCACGACCAGCGGCGATCGATGCCGCCGCCGCGAGCAGGGCGGTGCTCAGGGCGAGCGGGAGCAGCAGCACGAGCGGCTGAGCGCCGGTGAACGGCCGCAGCTCCTCGGCCCAGCCAAGCGGCGTCGCCCACCGCAGCCATTGCCCACCGCCCGCGGTGTCGGCGATCACGCGCAGCAGGAACGCGATGGCGAACACCGCCAGGCCGGATTGGAGCGCCCCCCGCCGGGTCGGCGCCAGCTGGCTGATGAGCGCGCCGACGCCGGCGAACACCAGTGCGACGCTCGCAGTCGCCAGCGCGAGGTACGCCGATGCGCCGGCAGGCAGGCCCGCCAGCACCAGGCCGGCGAATTCCGCCAGCCACAGCACCGCGATCCCCGCTGCGATCGCCAGCAGCGAGGAGGCGAACACCGTGCGGCGGCCCACCAGGCCGGCGAGCACGAGCTCTGCGCGGCCGGAGTCCTCCTCGGTTCGCATCGCCCTGACCGCAGCGAACAGGCCGAACACGGCGGCGAACAGCGCGAGCGTGCCGCCGGTGCGCCACGCGGAGTATCCGCCGGCCGTCAGGAGGTCGTACGCCTTGCCGTAGAACAGCACCACGGCCTTGTTGTGGGCGAAGCTGTCCGCGAGCGGGAGTCGCGAGGACAACGTCGGGTACGCGCTCGTGTAGGTGGCGGGATTGATGTATGCGACCGCCGCGAACAGGTACGCGAACGCGATCGTGCGCGTGCGCGCGTCCAGCGTGCCGCGGCGAACCAGCGCACGTACGGGACGTACGACGACGGTCGTGCGCTCGGGGGGGTCGGCGCGGCGAAGGATCCCGCTAGTCGCCGGCACGCCCGTCGGAGGGGTCGTAGTGGTGCAAGAAGATCTCCTCGAGCGACAGCTCGCGGCTGGTCAAGGTCGCGACCGGATGGTCGGCAAGCGCAGCGAGCAGCGGCTGCACCGGCCCGGACACGTCGAACCGCAGCGCATTGCGACCGGCAGGCTCCACCCCGACCCCCGGCAACGCCCGCATCTCCGGCGCCGCGCCGTCGAAGGTCACCTCGACCGTCTGCGCGCTCAGGTGCCTGAGCTCGGCCAGCGTTCCCTGATCGACGAGCTTCCCCTCGCGAAGGATCCCCACCCGATCGCAGAGCGCCTCGACTTCGCTGAGGATGTGCGAAGAGAGGAATACCGTCTGACCGCGATCCCTCGCCTCCTTGATGCAGTCCCGAAATGCCACCTCCATCAACGGGTCAAGCCCACTGCTCGGCTCGTCGAGCAGCAGCAGGTCGGCGCGTGTCGCCAGCGCTGCCACGAGCTGCACCTTCTGGCGGTTGCCCTTCGACAGCGCCCGGATCTTCTTGCGCGTGTCCAACTGGAAGCGCTCGACGAGCTGCCGGCGGTAGGCGACATCGGTTCCTCCGCGAAGCTGTGCCAGCAGTTCGAACGTCTCGGCGCTGGTCAGCGACGGCCACAGGAACGGCTCGCCGGCCACGTACGCGACCCGCCGATGCGCCTGCACCGGATCGTTCCAAGCATCGACGCCGAACAGCTCCGCCCGACCCGAGGTCGCCCGGTGCAGGCCGAGGAGCAGCCGGATCGTGGTGGTCTTCCCCGCCCCGTTCGGCCCCAGATAGCCGTAGACCTCGCCCTCGGTGACCTCCAACTCCAGCCCGTCAAGCGCCAGGGTTTCCCCGTAGCGTTTCGACAACCCGACTGTGCTGATTGCTGTCAAGCGGACATCGTCGCCGCGATCGGCCGACGTCGGTCTGGACGAAGGATCGGTCGTGCTGCGACCTCGGGTCGATGTGTCGTCCGCATGCTCGGCTTAGCGTCGATCGGGTCAAGCCATGGCCACGACGAGCGCAAGCATTCAGCGGGACCGGACCGTGTCGTTCTGGGGTCTTCGGCTGCTCGTGCGCGAGTGTGGCGACGGGTACCCCCTGCTGTTGATCAACGGTGTGGGCACGAACGTCGAGATGTGGGACCGGACGCAGGAGCGGCTCGCGGGCGTCGCCCGCACGATCAGCTTCGACCCCCCCGGCATGGGAAGGTCGCGGAAAAGCCCGGTGGTGCTCAGCCCTCCCGCCTACGCCAAGATCATCTGTCGGCTGCTCGATGCTCTTGGCGTCGAGCGGTGTGACGTGCTCGGGTTCTCGTTCGGGGGAACGATCGCGCAGCAGCTTGCCCGCACCGCTCCCGACCGGGTCCGCCGGGTGGCGCTCATCGGATCGAGCTGCGGCTGGGGCGGCGTGCCGCCGGATGGGCGCCCGGTGATCGCGCACTCCCTGCGGTACTACTCACGCGTCGCGTTCGACCACGCGAACCACCTGCTCGACGGCGTGGCACGGGATCGCGACTCGGAGACGCTCCGCGCGCAGACGGACGCTCGCCCGGGAGAGCCGCCGACCATCACTGG
>DATHJG010000246.1:0-2532 GCA_035489875.1 Solirubrobacteraceae bacterium
CGAGATCGTCCTGCATGGGCACCGCGTCTTCTATCGCTCGGCGGGCAGCGGCTCTATGGTCGTGCTGGTCCACGGGATCGGTCGGGCGATGTTCAGGGGAGCGCCGCGGCGTGATGGGTCATCCGGTCGTCGTACGACGACTTCAGGGTCCGCTTGATGATCGTTCTGGCCCGCTCATCGCGTCACGCGGTCTGCGGCTACAGCTGCCGCGAAGACCAGAGCAGCGCAGCCAAGATCACCGAGGCCAGACCGACGACGAGTCCCAAGATCACGGCGATACCAATGATTCCGCCCGTGGCGATCAGCCGCATCGCGCCACGCTCGACCTTGGTGCGACGCCGCTCTCGGCCAGGCACCATGCCTTGAGGCGGCTCGTGGCGCCCAGACTCGCGCCCGCGCCAGCGAGCCTCGCGCGCAGTCGTTCCGGGCTCCGGCTCGGCCGGGGGACGCTTGTCCGACGGGTGAGGCTCGCCCGATTCCAACGAGGGCACGTCTGCAGGCTACCCGCTCTGGACCGCCCGCCCTTGCCGCGGCGCAAGAGCACGGATCGGCGGCGAGGTTCGCGGCCTCCTTCACCGCCGCTCTCGGCAGCTATCAGCTGATGCGGGCGGCGAGCAGGCAGAGATCGTCGGTCAGGGTCCCGTAGGCGAACTCGGCGACGCGTGCGCGCAGGATGGCGAGCGCCTCGGTCGGTGCGGGCCTGTGAAGGCCACCGAGCGCGGCACTCACGGCGTCCAGGCCGAACAGCTTGCCGTCGTGCCGTGCTTCGGTCAGCCCGTCGGTGTAGAGCAGCACGCCCGCGCCGGCCGTCGACCGCCGCGAACCCTCCACGCATCCGGGGTCCGCGTGAACCCCGAGCGGGGTTCCCTGCATGGGCGCGATGAGCTCCTGGCCGTCATCCAGCCAGAGCGCCGGGGGATGGCCGGCGTAGGCCCAGCGCAGGAGCTGCTCGTTCGGAAGATGTGTGACGCAGGCGGCGGTCACGAACTCGCTGGTGATGCCGGCGCGCTCGATCAGCGCGGTGTTCGCCCAACTCAACAGGCGACAGGGATCGTCGGAGAACGGGGCGGTGGCGGCGAACGTCGTCCGGACAAATGCTGCACGGCGCCCTGCCTGCAAACCGTGGCCGCGGACATCGCCGATGACCAATACCGTGGAATCCTGGGGTCCCTCAGCCACCAGATAGAAGTCGCCGCTGACCTGTTCGGCGGCGGCGGGCAGGAAGGTTGCGGCCAGCTCCAGGCCGGGGCGCTGGGGCAGCTCGGGCGGCGTGAGCGCATCCCGGATCGCGCGCAGATCCTCCAGCTCATGCTCGGCCACGTCCAAGCGCTCACGCAGCACGGCGAGATCCCCGTCGCGCACGGCGGCCTCTCGACGCAGGCGCGCGATCAGCGTGTCCTGGTTGTGCTCTCGGTCATCCGAATCGTGGATGACGCGCCCTTGGGCGGGCACCTCGGCGCGCAGCGTCCGGAGCTCTCGTTCGTTTTTGTCGGGCGCCTGGCTCATGTCGTGCGCGGGACGCTGATGCGAAGCATCTCGCGTGCCCGTCGCATCGTTACGCATCGCTGGCCCGACTGTCCATTCCCGGCCTTCCGTGAGGGACTCCTCAACGTCAAGGCGGTGGCCTGCGTCGGCAGACCGATCTGCGAGACGATCCAGCGCCGTTCGCACCGAGCAGTCACAAGGAGGGGTCCGTGGCCGCCTCACGCATCCCAAGCGCCCGTTCGCGCCGGCGAGGCGGTGAGCGAGCGGCACCGGCTCGTGCTCGGCCGGCGCGGCGGCGACTGGGTCGCCGCCGACCGTTGGGCCTCGGACCTCCAGGTACGGCGTGCCGCCGCGGCGCTGCGGGTAAATCCATCGGGCATAGTTGTAGAAAGGAGCCCACCATGGGCGAAGGAGCAGCCGATAAGACCAAGGGCCGCGTGAAGGAGGCCGCCGGGAAACTGACCGGCGACGACAAGCTCAAGCGCGAGGGCAAGATCGACCGCGGCGCCGGGACCGTCAAGGACAAGGTCGCCGAGGGCGCCGACAAGGTCAAGGACACCGTCCAGCGCGACTGAGATGCGTTCTTCGGGGCGGCCTCACGGCCGCCCCGCACCTAGCGGGCCGCCTCATCGGCGTGCGTCATAGCGCGCTCGATGAAGTCGATGATGCCTGGGTCGGCGCGCCCGGCGTGAAGGAGCCCCCGACTTCCTGAAGCACTTCGACGATCTCACCCTCGGTGGCGTGTACGCGCGCCGCATCGAGGAGGACAGGCATCAGGTTCTCGTCAGTGACCGCCGCTCGCGCGACTGCGCGCGCAACGCATGCAGGAGCGTGCGCTCCTCGGGCGGGAAGCGAAGCGCCGCAGGCCCGAGGTCGGGACCGGTACCCCGGAGCAGTCGCGAGCTCATCGGATCCGGGCGGGATCGATCGTGAGCGGCCGGTCGTAGGACGGGTCGGTGCGGTCACGCGACGGCTGCGGTCCGGTCCGCATGCGCTCCCTGATCTCCTCGCTGAGGCCCGTGACGACCGTCATGGTCGATTGGTCGA
>DATHJG010000247.1:0-4828 GCA_035489875.1 Solirubrobacteraceae bacterium
CCACGTCGACGCCGACGCCGACCGACACGCCGACGCCGACGCCCACGCCGACCGTGACTCCCACGCCGACGCCAACGGCGACCGCCACGCCCGCGCCGCAGGCGGCGCCGCCTGCGAGCCCGACTCCCACGCCCTGACACCATCCCGCCGATGGCCAAGGACCGGATCCCGACGTCGCGCATCGCCCGGACCGCGCGCATCGCCCGCCTCGCGGCCGGCCAGGGCACGCGTCAGCTCGGCACGCAGGCCGCGAACCTCGCCCGCGACGACAAGGGCAGGCAGGCCGCGCTCGAGCGCCGCCACATCGAGGCGGCCGAGCAGATCGTCTCCGCCCTGGGCACGATGAAGGGCGCCGCGATGAAGCTCGGCCAGGTGCTCTCGTTCCTCGACGTCGGACTCGTCCCCGAGGAGTACCGCGAGGAGTTCCAGCGCAAGCTCGGCGAGCTGCGCGACGCCGCGCCGAAGGTCCGCTTCTCCGACATGCGCAAGGTGATCGAGTCCGAGCTCGGCGAGTCATTGGGGGAGACGTTCGCGGAGCTCGACGAGGAGCCGGTCGCGGCGGCGTCGATCGGCCAGGTCTACCGCGCCCGCCTGCACGACGGCCGCGAGGTCGCGGTCAAGGTCCAGTATCCCGGCGTCGCGCAGGCCGTCCGGGCCGACATGCAGAACCTCGGGATGATCCTGCGCCTGATGAAGCAGGTCGCGCCGGGGCTCGACGTCAAGGCGACCGCGGATGAGCTGCGCGCGCGCATCGGCGAGGAGCTCGACTACGAGCTGGAGGCGCAGAACCAGCGCTCGCTCGCGCGCATCTTCCGCGGCCACCCGTTCATCCTCGTCCCCGACGTGATGACCAGTCTCTCGCGCGAGAAGGTGATCGTGACCGAGTTCGTGCGCGGCGCCGGCTTCGACGCGATCAAGGAGATGGACCAGGCGACGCGCGACCGCGTCGGCGAGATCGTCTTCCGCTTCTTCTTCGGCTGCATGTACCGCCACCACCAGTTCTCCGGCGACCCGCACCCGGGCAACTTCATGCTGCTCGACGACGGCCGCGTCGCATTCCTGGACTTCGGCCTGTTCAAGGTGATGCCGAAGGAGCTGATCGAGCTGGAGCTGGCCTGCCAGCGCGCCGGGCACGACGGCGACGGCGAGCGGCTGCACCAGATCTGGGCGGACACCGGCTTCCTCGCCCATCCGGAGCGCTTCCGTCCCGACAAGCTGCTCGCGCAGTTCCTCGACGCGACGTGGTGGTACGTGCTCGATCAGGACATCGAGCTGGAGCCGGAGATCGCGACGCAGGTGCTGATCGACATGTCGGACCCGCGCTCGCAGCACTTCGGCCAGATGCGCCACGAGACGCTGCCCGCCGACCACCTGTTCGGTCGCCGCGTCGAGATGCTCACGCTCGCGGTGCTCTCCCAGCTCCGCTGCCACGCGAACTTCCACCGGATCGCGCGGGAGTGGATGTACGGCGACCCGCCGGTCACCGAGCTCGGGCGGCAGGAGGCCGCCTTCTACGGCTGAGCGCCGGGCCTGGCTGCGGCTGGCCGGGCTCGTCGCGGGTGTGGCCGTCGCGTTCGCGCTCGTCGCGGGACTCGGCGACCTGTCCGCCGCCCGCGTCCGCGACTGGGTCGAGGACGCCGGCGTGTGGGCGCCGGTCGCGTTCGTCGCGATCTCGGCGGCACTGACCGTCGCGTTCTTCCCGGGGCCGCTGCTCGCGGGGGCGAGCGGGCTGCTGTTCGGGACCGCGCTCGGGTTCCCGCTGAGCCTGTGTGCGGCCGTGCTCGGGGCGTCGGCGGCGTTCCTGCTCGCGCGCGCCGTGGGCCGGGACGCCGTCGAGCGGGTCGCCGGCCCGCGCGTGCGTGCGGTGGGCGACGCGGTGAGCCGCCGTGGCTTCCTCGCGATCCTCTACGCGCGCATCCTGCCCGGCGTGCCGTACAGCCTCGTCAACTACGGCGCCGGGTTGACGACCATCCGGCTGCCGGTCTTCGCCGCCGCCACCGCGCTGGGCGCCGCGCCGCGGGCGTTCGCGTACACGGCGCTCGGCGGCTCGCTCGACGACCTCGGCTCGCCCGAGGCGATCGCGGCGATCGCCGTGCTGGTCGTGATGGCGATCGGCGGCGTGATCGCGTTCAGACGGTCTGGATCTGGAGCAGGCTCGTCGTCCCCGGCTTCCCCGACGGCAGGCCTGCCGTGATGCCGACGCGCTCGCCGGGCTTGACCCAGCCGAGCTCGACCACGCGCCGCGCGCTCTCGGCGATCAGCTCCTCGGTGATCTCGATGCGCCGGATCGAGGCCGCCTGCACCCCCCACATGAGCCCGCAGCGCCGGACGGTCTCGCGGCCGGGGGAGAGCGCGTAGATCGGCACCGTCGGGCGATGGGCGGAGATCAGGCGCGCCGAGCGGCCCGACAGCGTCGGGCAGACCAGCGCGGCGAGCCCGAGCTCGTGCGCCGCGCGGCACGCCGTGTAGGCGAGCGTGTACGCTGGGTCGCGGCGGTCGCGCCGCACGCGGCGCTCGTTCCACTCGCGGTACGGGGCGGTCAACTCGGTGCGCTCGGCGATCGCGGTGAGCATCGCGACCGCGCCCACCGGGTACTGGCCGACGGCGCTCTCCTGGGAGAGCATCACCGCGTCGGTGCCGTCGAGGATCGCGTTCGCGACGTCGGTCACCTCGGCGCGCGTCGGGCGCGAGGAGGCGACCATCGAGTCGAGCATCTGCGTCGCGGTGATCACGGGGCGGGCGAGTGCGCCGGCGAGCGCGATGATCTGCTTCTGGACGATCGGCACCTCCTCGATCCGCATCTCGATGCCGAGGTCGCCGCGCGCGACCATCACGCAGTCGGCCGCGCGCACGATCTCCTCGGCGCGCTGCACGGCCTGCGGCTTCTCGATCTTGGCGATCAGCGGCAGCCGCGTGTGCTTGCGGACGAACTCGATGTCCTCGGCGCGGCGGACGAACGAGAGCGCGACGAGGTCGACGCCGATCCGCTCGCCGGTGGCGAGGTGCTTGAGGTCCTCCTCGGGGACCGAGGGCAGCGCGGCGGTCTCGCCGGGGATGTTGAGGCCCTGGCGGGAGGCGACCGAGCCGCCGATCTCCACGAGCGCGTCGATCTCGCCGTCGCCCGGGCGGGTCGACGTGATCCGCAGGCGGACGGCGCCGTCGGCGAGGTAGATGACCTCGTCGCGTTCGACGGTGTCGGCCAGGCCGGCCCAGGTGATGTACATCCGGCGCGCGTCGCCCTCGGCCTCGTTCTCGCCGCAGACGAACGTGACCTCGTCGCCGGGCTTGAGCTCGGCGATCCCGTCGACGAGCTTGCCGATCCGGAGCTTGGGCCCGGGAAGGTCCTGCAGGATCGCCACGGACCGGCCGGCCCGGTTGGCGGCGTCACGCACCCGCTCGGCGGTCTCGGCGTGCTCCTCCGCACTGCCGTGGGAGAAGTTCAGGCGGGCGACGTCCATGCCCGCGTCGATCATCTGGACGAGGACCTCGGGTTCACGGGAGGCGGGGCCGATGGTGGCGACGATCTTGGTCCGGCGCATGAGCGGCAAGGACCGTAGCGGAGCTCAGATAAACACGCCGTCGCGCTGCACGACCTCGCCGTCGGCGGACAGGGTTCCGCCGGCGCGCAGGTCGCAGATCATGTCCCAGTGCACGGCGCTCTCGTTCGTCCCGCCGGTCTCCCAGGCCGTCTACGCCAGGAGGCGGGCGTCGGCGCCTCCTCGACCCACGGGGCGCCGCCTGGGAGAGGTATCGCTGAGCCTGGCCAGCACTTGGTCGTGCTCCCCGCACCGCCTGAGCCGAGCTTAGAAGCTCGGAAACGACTCGCCTGACGCGGACGGCTACCGCCAGTAGGGGAAACGCTCTCGCTCGACCTTGGGGTCGAAGATCGCATGGCGCTTGCTGGCGCTGAGTAGGGTCAGCTCGACGATCCGCTGGCCGTCCACCTGTTCCAGCTCGGCAAGGACATACGGCATCGAGACGATTACCGACGAGACGACGCGCGCAACTCCCCTAATGCCCTGAGCGGATCTTCCCTGCGCGATGCCGACGTGATGCAATCCCGAGCGCTTGAGCGCACGCGACTCGTCGACGGAGTCGAGTTGTGCGACATCGAGCGTTAGCACCGCTTCGTATCCCGCTGACGCCGCGTCGCGAAAGAGCGGCACGTCCGGCTTACCCTTCCACTTCAACTCGTCGACGTGGTCGAAGGCGTGACCCCTGTTCAGCCGGAGGGGTGCCAGCACCTGGACCGGCATACCCTCGTCGACCAGCACGCGCATCAGGCGACGGCGGCCACCTGCTCCGCGAAGTCGACCGCGTCGAGGATCCCCTCGTGCCCGGCGGACGGGTAGATTGCTGCGATCTCCGCGGGCTCGAGGTTGTCGTGAACGAGCGCGGCGACGGCATCGAACGGCACACGCGTTCCCGCGAGCACGGGGTAACCGCCGAGCACGCCTGGGTCCACGGTGATGTGCGGGCGTGGCCGCTTGAGGGCCGGGACGACCCTGCCGGTCCGAGTCTCGAACGGCTCGAGCACATCGCGCATGAGCGTCTCCAAAAGAACGGTTCCCGGGTGCTGTCCGACGTCGAGAAGCTGCCCTTTTGGCGTCCGAACGAGGATCGTGCGCTCCGTACTGATGAGCGTATAGCTGCCGAGGTGCGTCCAATCGTCTGCTTCGAGCTGCCGCAGGGTCGCAACGGCACGACGAATCCGCGGAAGGGACTTCTCCGAACGGAGGTAGACGATCGATCGCAGGGCGACGACGTCGGCCCACGAGTACAGGTAGCGGCCGCTCCGTTTCCCCTCCGGCACAAGCAGCGGCGGCGC
>DATHJG010000248.1:0-2509 GCA_035489875.1 Solirubrobacteraceae bacterium
GGGCTCGTGCCGGCGGACGAGGTCGAGGAGCTGCGATGCGTCGCCCGCCTGGCCGACGATGTCGAAGCCGCACCGCTCGAGCAGGCTCGCAACGCCCTCGCGAAGCAGGACGTCGTCGTCCGCCAGGACGGTGCGCCACGCCTTCGTCGACCGGTCGCCGCCGCCCGGGGATGTCGGTGTCGGCATCCTCGCGATTATCGCCGCGGCTCGAAGAAGGCGAGGTCCTCTTGTCCGATGGTCGTCGACGGCGGCTCGCCCGCGTGGTGCTCGGCGGCGATCGCGCCCCAGTCGCCTCCCGCGCGCAGCTCCCCGAGCAGGGAGAGGAGCTGGACCTCCATGCGCCGGAGCAGCAGGGAACGCGGCGGCATCCTCAGGCGGCGCATCAGCGCGAACCACGGTGAATGAGGCGGGTAGCCCAGCCCCAGGACATGTCCGACGTACTCGGGGTCGAGCCGGCGGAATCCCGGGGCGAGCGTCCACTCGCTCGCGGTCGCGAGATGCTCGAGCAGCGCGGCCGGATCGAACGATCCGGGGTCCGGCAGGTAGCCGAGGCCGTCCAGCCCGTCGCGGACGCCCTTCGCGTCGTCGGCGGCAATCGCCCGCATGATCGCGCGCTCGCCCTGAAGGTCGTCGGCTTCGAGGTCGCGCAGGAGGCCGAAGTCGAGCAGGCAGAGCCGGCCGTCCGGGCAGAGGACGCAGTTGTCGAGGTGTGGGTCGCCGGCGACCACGCCATCGCGCCAGACGAGGCCGAGGTAGAAGCGGAAGGCGATCTCGCCGACGCGGTCGCGCTCCGGCTCGCCCAGGCGCTCGATCTCGCCGGCCCCCAGTCCGTTCACGTACTCGGTGACGAGCACCCGCCGCGTCGAGAGGTCCGTGTGGACGCGTGGCAGCCGGACATGCGGGTGGTCCCGGAACCGACGCTCGAGGCGCCGCTGATGCTGGGCCTCGACCTCGTAGTCGAGCTCGTCGGAGATCCGTTCGCGTATCTCGGCCAGCAGCGCCCCCGCATCGAGTCCCGGCGCCAGGCGCTTGAGAATCGGGCTGACGACCCCGACGGTGCGCAGATCGGCCTCGATGGCCTCCGCCGCACCCGGATGCTGCACCTTGACCGCGACGTCGTCTCCGTCGAGCGTTCGCGCGCGGTGGACCTGGCCGAGGGAGGCGATGGCGAACGGCTCCTCCTCGAAGTCGGCGAACAGCTCCCGCACGCGGCCGTCGAGGTCCTGCTCGACGACGCGTCGGACCTTGCCGAACGCGATCGCCTGCGCGCCGGCGGGCCGCGCCCCGGGCGCGGCGGGCTCGCCCCGGTCGAGCTGGACCATCGAGAGGAACTGCAGGATCTTCGGGCCGGCGCCCTTCAGCCGCCCGAGCTGGGCTCCCAGCTCCTCGGCGAGCGCGAGGGCGCGTGCGTCCTCACGCGCGTTCGACATGCGACGCCCCACTCTGCCAGATCCCAGGGCCGGAGATGAGCCCCGTTCGCTCCGGATCGTCAGGCGGCCAGGCGCGCGGGGTCCTGCTCGAGCGGCTCGAAGCGAGGCTCGTAGGGAACGGTCTCGATGACCTTCTCCGTCCCGCAGGCGTGACACACGAGCAGGAAGGTCAGCAGCTTCTCCGCGTGGTCGTACCGCGTCGTCGTGTCATGCAGGTGATCGCAGGTTCCCGCCGGTCGGGGATGGAGGAGCGTCGGCATGTCCTGGCACTGTCGCCGACGCGCAGCCGGCGCGGAATGCCCGCCCACCCGAGATCCAGCCGCGACGGACCCCACCCGGAGGTCGGGCAAGCCCGACGTGGCGTTCGCGGGCGGACAATGGCGAGGCGGCGGCGACGCCCGCACCAGTCATGAACCGAACCTACGAGAACCCGGTCGCCGGGTCGGTCGCGGACCCGGCCGTGGTCGACGCCGGCGACGGCTACTACCTGTACGCCACCGGCGACCTGCTCCCGATCTGGCGCTCGCCCGACCTCGTCCACTGGACCAACGTCGGCACGGCGTTCACGGAGCGTCCCGCCTGGACGGTGCGGTCCGGCGACTGGCACCCGTGGGCTCCCGCGGTCGTGCGCAGGCCCGCGCCCCCGTGCTTCGTCCTCTACTACACGGCACTGCACGGCACCCTGACGCCACGTCCCCATTGCGTGGGCGTGGCCGTGTCCTCCGTCCCCGCCGGCCCGTTCACCGACCTCGGGCCGCTCAGCTCCGCGGACGGCGCCGGCGGGTGCCCGATCGGCTGCGGCGACGACGCCGGCTACGGCAACATCGACCCCGCGCCGTTCGTCGACGCCGACGGCCGCGCGTACCTCTACGTGTCGACCGACCGGCGCTGCGACGGACCCGGCGCGGGCGTGCTCGAGCCGACCATCTCGGTCATCCCGCTCAGCGATGACCTGCTGCACGCGGCGGGCCCGCGCACGCCGCTGTTGAAGGGAGACGGCGGGTGGGAGCTGTCCCGCGGGGTGCCGCTCGTGGAGGGCCCCTGGATGGAGCGGCGCGGCACGCGCTACCACCTCTTCT
>DATHJG010000249.1:0-3959 GCA_035489875.1 Solirubrobacteraceae bacterium
AGCGCAAGAACGCGTGGATCGTGCGCGACACCGATGCGCACTCGTGGGTGGAGGCGTGGTTCGACGAGTTCGGCTGGGTCACGTTCGACCCCACGCCGGCGGGCACCCCCGCGCGGTCGCAGATCGCGGCGCTCGAGCGCCCGCCCGAGGCCGGCAGCGACAGCGGCGGCGACTCGGGCGGCGGCAGCAGCGGCTCGGGGGCGCGCACCACCTTGCGGCCCGACCTGCTCGGGCCGCAGGCGGGCCAGGCCGGCGGCGCCTCGGCGGCCGCCGAGGCCGGCGGTCCGCCGTGGTGGTCGTTCGCGGTGCCGGGCGTGCTCGTGGGCCTGCTGGCGGGATGGCTGGTGCTGCGCTGGCGGCGCCGCAGCCTGAGCCCGGCGACCGCACTGGACCGCGCGGTCGCCGAGCTCGAGGCGGCGCCGCGGCGGCTCGGCCGCCCGGCGACGCCTGCCACGACCCTCCAGCAGCTCGAGCACCGCCTCTCCCGCTCGCCCGAAGCCGCGGCCTACCTCCGCGCGCTCCGCGCGGGCCGCTACGCGCCGAGGGGCGCGACCCCGACGCCCCGCGGCCGCCGCGCGCTCCGCCGCGAGCTGGGCAGCGGCGCGGGTCCGCGGGGCCGCCTGCGAGCGCTCTGGGCGCTGCCGCCCTGGCGCGCCTGAAGCTCGCTCGGCGCGTGCTGCGGTGCGTGGCGAACCGCGGGCATCGAGGAAGGGTCGGGAGCGGGGTGCGCTGTCGTGTGCGGTTGCGCCGGCGCCGGCGTGTACGTCAACGGCAGCAATGAGGGAGGGTCCGGAGTGTGGGTGGCGGTTCCGCGGAACCGCTCCGCGGGGCCGATTGTCGGCTTGACCCCGATAATTGGGGTCAAGCCGACATTGGCGGAGCGATTTGCACGTTGATGGCGAGGTCAATCCGCCCCACATCGCACTCGGGGCGCCTTGACCACCAATGCGGTGGCTAACGCGCCCCGCGTCCCGCCCGCGGCCGCTCGACCTTCGCCCTCAATGCCGCAGTTCGCCCCGCGCCGGCGTCGCGAAGTCGACCGGTGAGCGAAGCGATGGCGCAGTTCGTCCCGCGCCGGCGCCGCCACCTCAACCCGCGAGCGCAGCGCGGCGGGACTGATGGCGCATCTCGGAGAGGATGCGCTCCAGGCGGGGCTCCGCGGACGTGTCCAGGTGCGTCATCGCCGCGGCGACCGCCGGGTGGCGCTCCGCGATCAGCGCGTGCATCTGCTGCGCGACCGCACGGTAGGCCGGGTGGCCCTCGCGGCCTGAGCGGAGCTCCACGAGGTGCATCGCCTCGCGCGCGTTGAGGTCGAGCACGTAGCGGATCCGGTAGCCGAGGCAGAGCGCGTAGGGCGCCACGGCGGCGAGGCCCGCGTCCGCCAGCCGGTGGTACTCGGCGGCCGAGCGGTCGAGCGCCGCGCGGTAGGCGTCGCCCTCGCCGGCGGCCGCGACCTCGTCGGGGATCCCCGCGCCGAGGTCGGGCGTCAGCCCCTGCCATTGCACGGTCAGCATCCGGTGGCGCTGCAGATCCCGGAAGGCGCCGTAGTCCGAGACGATCTCGAAGCGGTACCGGAGCGCCTCGAACCCGCGGCCCGGCCGGTGCCGCCGGTTGGCGCGCTCGCCCACCAGGTCGGCGAGCAGCGCGCCGCGCTCGGCGCCGGAGAGCGCCGCGACCGCCGCGCGCGTCCGCGCCTCGGTCGTTCCGGCGGCCTCGAACAGCAGCGCCGCAAGCAGCTGCTCCTCGTCGCCGTCGACGTGGGTCAGCGCGACGGAAGGGCGTGCGTCGTCGGGGTCCGGGTCCTCGAGCCCGAGCCGCGCGGCCCAGCGCTCGCCCGCCGCGCGGCGCTCGGCGAGGTAGCCCGCCCACGCACCACCGCGGTCCGGTCGCTCGACGCGCGACACGAAGCTCGGCATCACGGCCTTGATCGCGGCGAGGATCAGCTCGCCGTAGCGGCGCGCCTCCGGCAGCGGGTGGCCGATCAGGTGGAGGATCAGCTGCTCGTAGGACTGGCCGGTCGCGTAGATCCCCATGTGCGAGAGCGATGCCGCGGGCAGCAGGCCGCGCAGCAGGTCGAGCGCCTTCGCGCCGACGGCGCGGGCGCGCGCCGCCTCGGGCTCGCCGTCCGTGCGCGGGAACGTCTCGTCCACCCACGCGCGCACGCGCGGGAGCGAGGCGGCGTACGTGTCGAACAGCGCGTCCATCGCCGCCTCGTAGTCCGGTCCCAGCTCCGCGTCGCGGTAGTAGCGGTACCCGCCGCCCGGCATCGGGGCGTCGTAGGCGATGTAGCGCGTCGACTGCTCGAGGTACGCGGCGAGCCGCGGGCGCTGGAGCACCTTCGTCAGCACGTTGGAGACCCATTCGCAGGCGACGTGGGCCCCGCCGAGCTGGGCCACCGAGTCGTCGCCGTACCCGACGAAGATGCGCTCGTACAGCGCCGCCGCCCGTTCGCCCTCGCTGCGGTCCCAGGCGCCGCCCTCGGGCAGCGAGTCGGCGAACTCGTCGAGGAAGAGCCGCCGCAGCGTGCCCGGGTAGCGCGAGTAGCGGGCGAACAGCGCGCCCTTCACGGTCTCGGGCAGGTTGACGAGCGCGAACACCGGCCCGTCCAGGTCGGTCACATGCGGCGCGACGCGCGCGCGCTCGGCTTCGGTCAGGCTGTCTGAGGGGTAACGCACGGGAGCGATGAGGCTAGCGCCGTCCCCCGATGGACCGCACAGCCGGGCGTACACGACGTCGCTCGCGGTGCCCGACCCGAAGATCTCCGTCACGACGTTCGTGTCCAAGAGCCCGACGATGAGGCAGTCGAGGGCGTCCAGATTGTGTGCAAGATGGCACGAAGTACGCCGCAGATCGCGGGAAGACTCGCATTCGCATCGCTACACCCCGAGGCAGTCGAAGCGGCGTTGCGGCGGGCCGCCGCGGACCCAGGCGATCGCGTCCGTGATCCGCCGCTCCGCGGTGATCCGCTCATGCGACAGGCCCAGCGCGACGCCGAGGCGGCCGCCGACGCTGAACCCGCGGCGGCGCTCGGCGACGCGGTAGCCGGTCCGCTCGACGATGCCGTGCGTCGCGATCCGGCGAGCCAGCTCGCGCAGGTCGTCCGGCGTGCGCGCGCCCGGGCGCAGCAGCCGCTCGGCGATCGCGCGACTCTCGCGGTCGCGCAGGTCGAGCTGCGCAGTGAGCTCCTCCAGCCGGCCGTCCCGCGCGGTGGCGGTGCGCAGCGCGAGGTCGCGCACCGCGCCGGCCTCCCAGCTGATCTCCGCGACGACCGTGCGCACCCCCGCCGGCGGCGCCGGGTAGCCCGGCAGGTCCAGCGCGAGGCCGGGATCCTCCGCGCCGAGGTCGAGCGTGAGCGTCGTGCGCGGACCGTCCCGCCGCAGTCCGAGCGCGCCGTCGGCAGACGTGGTCAGCCCGGCCCGCGTGAGGTCGGCGATCGCGCCGCCGGCCACCGCGCTGCCGCCGGCGGCGATCGCGTCCCAGCGGATGTCGGGCTCGCGCCCGGCCGTGACCGCGGCGTCGCGCCGCGCGCCGTCCAGGAACGCGCGGGCAGCCGCGGCGTCGGGGAACCGCCAGGCGCGGCCGCTGCGATACCCGATCGTCGCCGCCGCGGTCGCCGCGCCCTCGATGCCGGCCGGGCTGAACGTGAGGCCGACGCCGACCGTGCCGCCCACCTCGTTCTGCTCGAGCCGCGTCACGACCGCGCCGCCGTCGGACTGCAGCGCGAGCAGCCATTCGCCGTGGCCGCCGAGCCGCACGACCGCGATGTCGAGCGTCGTGTCCTGGCGCGTGGACCGCGCGCTCGTGACGCACGGCGGCAGACCGGCGGCCGCGGCGTCGCCCGTGCGGCACAGGTCGCCGCCGACGATGCAGATCCCGGTGCGGACGGTCGCGATGACACGGTCGCCAACGCCCAGAACGGCGGCGGCTGTCGCCGTGGCGGCGAGGAGGATGCCGACCAC
>DATHJG010000250.1:0-6841 GCA_035489875.1 Solirubrobacteraceae bacterium
GTAGTCATTGACGGTACGCGCCTTGACCTCCTCGTCGTCCGTGTTCCCGTACGCCGCGGCGTTGTCGTCGAACGCGAGCCCATACGTGAGCGTGCAGATGGCGTAGGCGCCGGCCCCGTTGACGGCCGTCGTATCCGTCCACAGGCCGAGCGTCGGGTCGTCTCCGCCCGGAACGCCGCTGATGGGCGCGCCTTCGCAGTTGGCGCCCTTCTTGTCCTCCAATGTGTTCGCGAGGAATCCGTCCGGGTGCCGCGCCGGGTCGCGGAACGACCCGACGGGACCGACCTGGACCCAGTACGTGTCGTCGTTGACGTCCGCTTGGCGCTCGAACGCCTTGGATGCATTGACGCGGGCGGTGTCGAGCTCGGCATAGGAGATCGAGCCGTCGGTGGTGCTCGCGGTGGTGACGACCGCTGGGCCGCCGGCGGACTTGACGAGCGTTCCCGGGTTCGGCCAGTTCGTCGTATTGGGGTTGCTGATGTAGGTGGTCAGCCAGCCGAAGCCGGGGTCTCCCTGCGTCCGCAGGTAGTCCTTCAACGCGTACGTCGAGCCGGAGTCGTCGGAGCGCACGACGCGCTTCACCGCCAGCGTCCTGCACGCCGCTGGCTGGATGCTCGGGACGAGGTCCGCCCACACTGCTTCGCCGCGGAACGCCCGCTCGACCTGGGCGCCGGTCAACTGGATGCGCTTGCGTTCATCCTCCGTCGGATCCGAGACGTTCGCGCCGTCGTAGATGTTGGTGCAGCCGACGGGCAGGTTGACGAGGATCGCGATCGCGCCCAACGAGACGGGAATCGTGTGCACGACGCCCTCGTCGCCGATCGCGTCCGAGCCCTTGTTCATGTTCGCCACGGCGGTCGCGGTGGGCGGCTCGTCCGAGCCCCCGAACCGTTCCGCATAGCCGGTGCGGCTCTTGTTGCCGTCCTGGTTGTCACCGCTGCGATCGCCCATCACGCGTCGCCCGTAGCCCGAGCCGGTCGTGCCGCTCACGTTCCACGTCACGATCGGCGGGGTCACCCCGCCGCAATAGTTGGCGAGCGCGGTCGTCGCCCAAAGCTTGGTATGAGCGCCGGTCTGGAACGTCGCTCCCGAGCCGGTGATATCGGTTCCCCCGCACGAACCGGTCTTGAAGGCGGCGTCCGAGCCGGGTGCGGCCAGCGCCAGCAAGCCAAGCGCGCCGACCGCCGCGACGGCCAAGCGCTTGAAGGCGGGACGAGCCCGCGAGGTATCCATCATTGGAATCCGAGCGTCCTTTCGGTTGGGAGGCGGCGGCAGCCTCTCGTCCGCGCGCCGCGCTCGCAATGGGCGTTCACGGACTTCCAACCGATCCTTCACGCGGCGTTGACCGCGCCTCAACAGGACGGTCACGGCCCGTTCACCCGGATTTCTTGAAGACGACGCCCAAGCGCCGCTCGTAGGGGGCGCCGGAGGCCGGACGCAGCGTGGCGGTGGCTTGTGCCTCCAGCCGTCCCGCCCGCCGCAGCGCGGCGCGATGCTGCTTCTTCAGCCACACAGTGACCGACACCCTGCCGGCACGCCCGACGCGCCGGGTGCCCTGTCCCAACTGCCGCACCTTGCGGCCCGCGCCTGGGACCCGCCCGCGAACCACCACCGCGAGCCTGCCCGCGGAGGGCGCCGTGACGAGCAGCCGGATCCGGCTGTCGGGCGCGGGCCGCACGGAGACCTTGAGCTGCCGCTTGGCCGGCGGCTCGGGGTCCGGATCCCGGACGGAAGGCGGCGTCGGCTCGGGTGGCGGTGGAGGCGGCTCGGGGGGCGGCGCGTCCTCGCGGGTTACGACGAACGCGTCAGGCCGCCCGTTCGCGTCGCCGAAGAAGAGCCCGGTCGCGGGCGACACGAAGGCGAGACGATGACCGTCGGCGGAGAGCGCCGGCGCAAGCAGGTCACCGTCGACATCACCCCCGCCCGCGCTCCGCACGGCGCGTTCGAGGCTGCGCGCTTCGAGGTCCACGAAGTAGAGCTCCCGGCGATCCGGCGCGGCGCGCGCGGCTCCCGTCAGGTGCAGCGCCGGCAGCGTGAACTGCGTGCGCTGCGTCGAGATCGCGAGCCAGCGCCCGTCGGACGACATCGCCACCGCGCCGATCGACGCGCCGGCTGCCGTCCCGGTCCCCTCACGTGTCAACTCCACCGTCGCCGCCTTGCGCGAGCGGCCCGGATGCATGTCGGTGACGAAGAGGTCGTACGCACTGCCGAACAGCAGCGGGCGCACGGACGTGCTGGTCAGAAACGCGACCTGCCAACCGTCGCCGTTCACCGCTGGGACGCTGAACGCCAGGCCGAGCGACCCGTTCTCCCCGTCGGTCAGCAGCCCGTAGCAGTGGCCGGTCGCGGTCGGACTTGGAGTGAACGGCGCGTTGTGGTCGCACTCGGGGTCGTCGAGGTCCACGGCGCCGGTGACCCGGCGCACCTCGGTCGGCCCGTCGCCCACCCGCTGCCAGAGGTACGCGCGGGTCTGGTCGTCGAACGGCTCGTTGGGGAGGCGCTCGGCGATCCGGTATCCGTTGCGACCGACCCAGACGACTGTCGACCCGTCGGCGCTGATCACCGCCGCCGCGTCGGCTCCGCCGGCCGGGTCGCCGGTCGTGCGGTCGCGCGTGAGCAGGCGCGTCGTGCGAGCGGCGCGGTCGCGGAGGAAGAGCTGCTGGGCGGGCGTGGCGAGGCCCGTCAGATCGGACGCCGCCGGCGTGCGGAACACGACGCGCTGCCCGTCGGCGCTGATCGCGGCTGCGGCGGTGACCTCGGCGCCCGGGTCGCGGCCGGGCTCGGCGACGGGATAGGTCGCCGGCGTGCTGCTGGCGTCGAGCGCGGACACGAGGTCGTACGCGCCCGGCGCGGTGGGCGGGAGCGCCATGTCGCGCACGTACACGTCGACCGCGCCGTTGTGGTCGGCCGCGACGAGCGGCGCGGCGGTCGAGAACGCGACGTAGCGGCCGTCCGCTGACAGCGAGGGGTTCGCCGCGCCGCGCGAGACGAGCGCGTCGCCCTCCTCCTCGCGCACGTCGCCGTGGGCGACCAGCTCGAGCGCGCCGGTCTGGAGGTCGCGCCGGAAGATCCCGCCGTGGCGGTAGCGCCCGGGCGGGTCGGGGTCGTCGTCGGCGAAGAAGTTCCGCGCGCGGGTGTGGAACGCGACGTACCGGCCGTCGCCGGAGATCGCGACCGACAGCGTCGTGTCGTCGGCCTGCTCGAGCCGCTCGAGCGAGGCGGAGACGATCGTCGCGCCCGGGGCGACGTAGGCATGGGCCGCGGGCGCCGCCGCGGCGACCGCGACGAGGCAGGCGAGGAAGACGGCGCGCACGCGGGCCGCAGCGTCGCGGCTTCCGCCCGGTTCGGGCAACGCGCTTCACGACCTTCCAACCCGTCGTTCACGCTCGCTTCACGAGGCGATCACACGTGCCGCGCCCCGCGGACCAGCCCGTAGCCGAAGACGCCGATCGCGGCGCCCGCGAGCGGACCCACGACGTAGACCCAGAAGTCGGTCCACTGCCCCGCCGCGAGCGCAGGCCCGAAGCTCCGCGCGGGGTTCATCGACGCGCCGGTGACCGGTCCGCCGAAGAGCGCGTCGAGCGCGACCGTGCCGCCGATCGCGATCGCGGCCGCGGCGCCGACCGCGCGCGTGTCGGTCGCGACGGCGGTGATCACGAACATGAGGAACGCCGTGAGGACGACCTCGTAGAGGAGCGCGGCGCCGAGCCCGACGCTCGGCACGGTCGCGCCGAGGTCGCCCGGCGCGTCGGGCCAGGCCGCGAGCAGCAGCAGCGCCCCGGCGACCCCGCCGAGCAGCTGCGCGCCGACGTATGTGACGGCCTCGCGCGGCGGGAAGTGGCGTGCGAGCGCGAACGCGACCGTGACGCCCGGGTTGTAGTGCGCGCCGGACAGGTGCCCGCCCGCGTAGATCATCACCATCACGATCAACCCGAACACGAGGCTCACACCGACCGCGCCGAGCGAGCCGCCGCTGGTGGCGTCGGCGACGACCGCACCGCAGCCGGCGACGACGATCGCGAACGCCCCGATGCCCTCCATCAGCGCCCGGCGCGCGAGGTCGGGCCGGGCAGCATCCGGCGGCGGCGACACGACGTCCCGCGTTTCCGCTTCCCGCATTGCAGTCATCAGGCCGCCAGAAGCAGCTTGTCGGCGTACGCAGCCGGGAGGCCTGCCGCGCGCACCTCGGCGGCGACCGCCTCGGCGTCGTACGCGACGCGCTCGATCGTGACCCGCAGCTCGCCCCCGGACGCGTCGAGCACCGCGAACGCGCCGCGCGGGTCGCCGTCCTTCGGCTTGCCCACCGAGCCGCAGTTGACGAACAGGACGCCGCCGTGACGCCGCACCCACGGCTTGTGCGTGTGGCCGAACGCGAGCACGTCGCCGGTCTCGCTCGCCGCCAGCCGCTCGTACAGCGAGGCCGGCTTGTCCTCGAACAGGTACTCGTTGACCTTGCGCGGCGAGCCGTGGACGAGATGCACGGACGTTGCGTCAACCCTGAAGGTAAGGTCGAACGACAGGGTCTGCATGAAGTCCTTGGCTTGCCGGCCGGTGTTGGCGAGCGTCCACTCGACCGAGCGCTGGCCGAGCGCACGATCCTCCGGCGTCACGTACGCGCAGCCGCAGTCCTCCAGGTCGCGGGCGATCGCGTAGTCGTAGTTGCCGTAGATCGTCGGGATCCCGCGCTCGGCGATCAGGGCACACACCTCGTCCGGGTGCGGGCCGTAGCCGACGAGGTCGCCGCCGCAGTAGACGTCCTCGATGCCGAGCTCGTCGATGCGCGCGAGCGCCGCCTCGAGCGCCGGCAGGTTCGCGTGGATGTCGGTGATCACAGCGACGCGGTCGGACACGCGCCGAACCTAGGAGACTCCATCGACGATTGCAAATCGATCGACGTCGAAATACGCTCGCGTCGAATGCTCGAGCTCACCCCGAAGACCAAGCGCGCGAACGGGTCGCCCTGCTGCGAGCCGGTCGTCTACCCCGACATCGAGCGCGCGGAGGCGATCCGGATGGCGGAGGTCGCCAAGGCGCTCGGCGATCCGATCCGGCTGCAGCTCGTCGATGTGCTGCGCAAGCACGCGGGCAAGGTCTGCGTCTACGAGCTGCTGCCGCTGTTCGACGTCGCACAGCCGACGCTGAGCCACCACCTGCGCAAGCTGCGCGAGGCGCGCATCGTCGACTGCGAGAAGCGCGGGCTGTGGGCGTACTACTACGTGCTGCCGGAGGCGCTCGACGAGCTGGCGGCCTGGCTGCGCTGACGACGTGTGCTAGCAGTTTGCTAGCAGGGCAGGTACCATGTCGACATGGCCACGCTGCACCTGCGAAACGTGCCCGCCGACGTGGACGCGGCGCTCACCGCCGAGGCTGGCGCCCGGGGCGTCTCGAAGAACCGGCGCGCGATCGAGGCCCTGCGTCGCGGCCTGGGCCTCGACCAGGTCGAGCGCTCGCAACTGGTCGAGGAGATTCGGCGCGACCGCCCGCTTGTACGCGTGGACATCGCGACGGTGATTCGCGACGAGCGACCCGGTGATCGAGACTGAGGGCGTCGTCGTCGTCGATGCGTCGGCGCTGGTCGAGTTGGTCATCGAAGGCGAGCATCGCGCCGGCGCGGACGCGCTGCTGGACCGCTACCGGACGGTGGACCGGCTCGTGCTCGTCTCCGCAGCGCACGGCTTGATCGAAGCGACCAGCGCCATCCGGCGCCTGGCCCAGCGCGGCTCCCTGCCCCCGGAGCAGGGATGGCAGTCGATCTCATGGCTGGGCCAGATCGACCTGGTCCTCGACGCGACGGCCCCGCGGTTGCGTCGCGTGTGGGCGCTGCGCGAGCAGATGAGCGCCTACGACGCGGCGTACGCGGCAGCCGCGGAGGCGCTCGACTCGCCGCTGATCAGCACGGACGGTCGCCTCCTCTCGGCGTGCGGGTCGGCCGGCATCCAGGCAGCGCACCTCTCAACGTTCGCGGCGTCGTAGCCCGGCGGACGTTGCGACCGGCGGCAGCAACGTCGGGTCGGTGAACAGATCACAGACGTCGACGCGCTCGCAGTCGCAGGACTTGGCGGCGTGCAGCCAGTCCTTGACCGCGTGCATACGGGCGATGAGCGCGTCGATCTGCGGCAGCTTCTCGTCGGCCAACGCCCGGATGTGCCGGGCGGCGCGGGCGCTGCGGTTCTCCGGCCCCGTGAGCGGCGCGATCTCCTCCAGCGTCAGGCCGGCGCGCTGGGCGACGTCGATGATCGACAGCCGGTGGAGGACTTCCTCGTGGTAGCGGCGCTGTCCGGCCACACGGTCGGGGGCGGGAAGCACGCCGGTGCGCTCGTAGAAGCGGATGTGCGACGTGCGCACTCCGGCGCGCTCGGCGACCTGACCGATCGTCAGCAGCGGCTTGTTGGTCGTGGCCATGGCTCGAACGCGTCCTTGACTTGAAGTCGTGTTCAAGGTGAACCCTAGACCTCATGACCGATCTGCCCATCGCCTGCACCCTGACGCCGGAGGGCATGACCGCACGCCGCGCGCTGATCGACGCGCTCGCAGCCGACGGCCTGCTCGACCGGACCGCGACGGACCTGGGGCTGCGCCTGCGCCTGCGCGACACCCCGGACATCGAGCAGCGGACCCGGGCGCTCATAGCCGCCGAGTCGAGCTGCTGCGCGTTCCTGGACTTCGACCTCGGTCGCGAGGACGGTGACCTCGCGCTGGCCATCAGCGGACCCCAGGCGGCGCGCCCGGTGATCGACATGTTCTTCGGGCCCGAGGCCGGGAGCTAGCCGTCCTCGTCGTCCGGCGGCGTAGTGAACTCCGGGTTGCCGTAACGGACGACCCAGTCGCGCACCGTGGCGGG
>DATHJG010000251.1:0-4495 GCA_035489875.1 Solirubrobacteraceae bacterium
GCGGCGCCCCTGCTCGATCGCCTGGTCGACGGCCTGCGCCTGCGCGTCGGGTGACGCGGCGAACGAGACGGCCGCGACCGGGGCGGGCTCGGTCCAGTCGCCCACTTCCTCCGGCCGCACGCCGGCGAGCACGACGAGCAGCTCCAGACCGTCGCGTCCGGCGAGCGCCTCGACGATGCCGCGAGCCAGCTCGCTCTTGCCCGCGCGCGGTCCGCCGGCGATCAGCACGCGTGAGCCCTTGCCGAACGGCGTGAGCCACTCGACGGCCTTGAGCGTCACGTCCTCCGAGCCGAGCGCGAAGCGCTCCGTCGGCCAGGCGGCGGGCAGGTCCTCGAACTTCGTCCCCTCCGCGACCTCGTCCGCCGGGCGGCCGTTGATCGTGTCGACGCGGATCAGCGACGGGAAGCGCTCGGACCGGCGCGGCGCGCGCACCGGCCCGGAGATGCGGTCGCCGGTCACGAGCTCGCAGCGCTTGACCTGCGCGGCGGAGACGTAGACGTCGTCGTCGGTCGTCTCGGGCGGGCTGAGGCGGATGAACGCCGAGCCGTTGCCGAGCAGCTCGACCTCCCCCTCTGCCACGCGCTCCTCGACCTCGCGCTCCGCGCGCGGCTCGCGGCCGCCGCGCGGCTCGCGCTCCTCGCGGTCGCCCTCGCGCTCGCGTCCGCGACCGCGGCCGCCGCGGCGCCCGCGGCGGGGGCGCGCCGGGGCGTCCTCGTCGGTCGCGCCCTCCTCGGCCTCGGCCTCGGCCTCGGTCTCGACGTCGGCGTCGACCTTGGCGCGCGCACGGCGCGGCCGGACCTCTTCCTTTTCCTCGGCCTCTTCCTCGCCCTCGGCCTCGGCCTCGGGCTCGACGTCGGCATCGACCCGCGCGCGGCGAGCGCGGCGGGGCCTGGCCGGGGCGGCCGTTTCGGCGGCGGGCGCCTCGGCGCCGGACTGCTTGGCGATGATCGCGTCGATCAGGTCGGCCTTGCGCAGCCGGCGGAAGCCGTCGACGCCGAGCTCGTTGGCGATCAGGTGGAGGTCGGCGAGCGGGCTCTTCTCGAGCGCGTCGCGATCCAGGACGGTGGACATGGGACTCCTTCGGGTGGTCGGATGGCAGCCCGGCCGCGTTGTGCGCAGCAGCCGGCAACCCTGCGGCGGGAAGTCTACCCGGCGGGGCGGCGCAGCGACGCCGGCATCGTGCCCTCGGGGTAGCGGTCGGGCGTGAGGCCCTCCGCCGGCGCCAGGTCGCGGTCGCCGCGCAGCACCGCGCGGACGGCGAGGAAGTCGGCCGCGGCGGCCACGTCGTGCACCCGCACCGCGTGCGCCCCGGCGTCGGCGGCCCAGCCGACCGCCGCGAGCGTCGCGGCGCCGCGCTCGCGCGGCGGGCGGCCGGTGATCGCGCCGAGGAAGTCCTTGCGGGAGATCGGCAGCAGCAGCGGGCGACCCAGCGCGTGCAGCACGTCGAGCCGGCGCAGCACGGCCACGGTCTGCGCCGGCGTCTTGGCGAAGTCGGGGCCGGGGTCGAGCAGCAGCTGCTCGGGGTGCACGCCCGCGGCCTCCGCGACCGCCATCCGCTCGGCCAGGAAGTCGCGCACGTCCGCCACGACGTCGTCGTAGAAGTCGGGATCGAGCAGCGTGCCCTTCGGCGCGACGCGCGTGTGCATGACGATGAGCGCGGCGCCGGTGCCCGCGCACAGCTCCGCCAGCACCGGGTCGCGCAGGCCCGAGACGTCGTTGACGATGTGCGCGCCGGCCGCGATCGCCGCCTCGGCGACCGCCGGCTTGTACGTGTCGACGGAGATCAGCACGTCGAGCTCGCGCGCCACCGCCTCGATCACCGGCACGACGCGCTCGGCCTCCTCGTCGGCGGGCACGGGCGGCCGCCCGCCGAACGCGGACTCGCCGCCGATGTCCACGATGCGCGCGCCGGCGGCCGCGAGCTCCCGCGCCCGCGCGACCCGCGCGTCGACGTCCGCGAGCTCGCCGGCGTCGGAGAAGGAATCCGGCGAGGCGTTGACGATCCCCATGAGGACCGGCGCGCCGCCCAGCGTGATGCGCCGGCCGCCGGCGCGCAGGGCGCGCTCCGGGGCGGTCACGACGTGCCGCCTGACGTCATCCGCCGGCCGCCGGCGTCACGATGCGACCACGATCCCCTCGGCGTCCGCCTCGGCACGGAACGCGGCGGCCTCGGCGGCGCGGCGGGCGGCGTCCCAGCCCAGCTCCGCCCCCATCGCGGCGGCGACGCGCTCCGGCGCCCGCTCGCCGGGCGCGCACAGCGCGCGGGCGCCGGTGAGGCCGAGCCGGGTGCGGCGGAGCAGCACGTCGCCGACCGTGCGCGCCTGCTCGCGCCGCGCGGCGTGGACCGCCTCGGCGAGCAGGTCGGGGTGGCCGGGGAGCACCGGCTGCGCCAGCTCACCGCGGTCGGCGGCGAGCATGAGCACGTCGCGGGCGGCGTACCCGTAGCGGCCGGCGAGCTGCGCGTAGGACTCCTCCGGCACGCCCTCGACGCGCGGCAGCCCGGCGGCGTCGACCGCCATGCCGAGCGGGATCTCGTGCGTGCGGCACGGCGCGTCGCGCCCGTCGCGCTCGACGATCCGGTCGACGGCCATCTTCGCCATCCGCCGCCACGTGGTCAGCTTGCCGCCGGTGATCGTGACCATCCCGCTCGACGTCTCGTACAGCTCCGCCTTGCGCGAGATGTCGACCGACTTCCTCGGGTCGCCGGTCGAGATCAGCGGCCGCACGCCGGCGAACGCGCCGGCGACGTCGCCCGGCCCGAGCTCGGTGCCGAAGAACGCGTTCAGCGCCGCGAGCAGGTACGCGACGTCCTCGACGGCCGGCCGCACGCGCTCGATGTCGCCGTCGTAGTCGTTGTCGGTCGTCCCGACCAGCGTCTGGCCGAGCCAGGGGAGCACGAAGATGGTCCGGCCGCCGCCCGCCGGGGCGATCGCGCCCGCGACGACCGGCAGCCGCTCGGACGGGAGCACGATGTGCGTCCCGCGGCTCGGGCGGATGACCGGCACCTCCGCCTCGTCGTGCAGCTCGTCGGGCCGCAGCCGGTCGGCCCACACGCCGGTCGCGTTGACGACGTTCGCGGCCCCCACCTCCAGCTCGCCGCCGCCGACGGTGTCGCGCACGAGCGCGCCGCGGTCGGTCAGCGCGACCGCCTCCACGCGGTTGACCGGGACCGCGCCGAATCGCTCCGCCTCGCCGAGGACGGTGAGGACCAGCCGGACGTCGTCGGTCTGGCAGTCGTAGAAGAGGTAGCCGCCCGACGGGTTGCGGCTCGCGAGCGCCGGCACCAGCTCGACGACCTCGCTCCCGTCGAGCACGCGGTGGCGAGCCGGGCTCCAGTCCTCGCGCCCGTCCAGATTCGCGTCACGCCGCCGGCGACCGCGGATCCGATCGACCGCCATGACGTCGTACATGTTCAGCCCGAGCCCGACCAGCCGGTCCGGGCGCGCCCCCTCGAACGCGGGGACGATCAGCGGCAGCGGCCGCACGAGGTGCGGCGCGAGCGCGGCGAGCAGCTGGCGCTCCAGCAGCGCCTCGCGGACGAGGCCGAGGTCGAAGTTCTGCAGGTAGCGCAGCCCGCCGTGGACGAGCTTGCTCGAGCGCGACGACGTCCCGCGCGCGTAGTCGCCCTTCTCCACCAGCGCGACGGAGTAGCCGCGGCTCGCGGCGTCGAGCGCGACCCCGGCGCCGGTGATCCCGCCGCCGATGACCAGCACGTCGAACGGCTCGTCGGCGAGCGCGGCGAGGGCGTCGTCGCGATCGAGCATCAGTGGTCCGACCCGTTACGATCGGCCCGAAAGGGCGTGCGGCGGCGCCGACATGCAAGGACGCAGACCCGCAGGAATGCCTCTGGCATTTCAAGGGTCGAGGACGCCGCCTGTCGGTGATCGACGTACGTCATTGCGGGCCGATCGTTGCGAGACGGGCCACTGGATCAGGTCTTGGGCTCGGCCGTGAACTTCGACGGGCACTTCGTCACGAGCGTGTCCGGCTGGCCCTCGAAGGTCGCGCCCTGCTTGCGCACGTCGATCACGATCTCGCGCCCCTCGCGGAACGGGTCCGGCACCTGACCGACGTAGCGGACCGGCACGGTCGGTCCGCCACCCTTGCGGTCCTCGACGCGGAACGTGTGCACGGTGCCCTTGTGCTCCCAGCTGTCCTTCGCCACGCGGCCGGTCAGCTGGTAGGTCTTGCCCGGCACCGCACCGGCGAGCTGGCTCGGCTGACGCGCCTCGCTCGCGGCGGAGAAGCTCGTGTAGACGAGCGCGACCGCCAGCAGCAGCGCGCATGTCAGCGCGACGATCAGCCGCGTCTTGCGCTTCCGGGACGGGTCCATCGCTCCCCAGTATGCCGACTGCGCGGGCGGGGCGGCGTCGCTCTCCTCCGTCCGAGCCCGGTGTCAGGCTTAACACGAACTAAAGGAATTGGGGCCGAGTTCGGCGAAACCAATCGCGATGACGAGCGTTGTTTCCCATGGACGGCTGATGCAGCTCACCAC
>DATHJG010000252.1:0-2345 GCA_035489875.1 Solirubrobacteraceae bacterium
CGGCGGGATCTGGAGCGTCATCTACAACGAGCTCGCGCACGACCGCCTGGCACGGTTGCCGGCGCTCACGCCATCGGTCGCGTTCATCGCGCTCGCCCCGTTCCTCGGCCCCGGCGAGGCAGCCGCGGTCAGCGGTGGCCGCCGCCGAGCTCGGCCGCCTCGTGGTGCTCGACCGTCGGCTCGCGGTCGATGAGGTCGTCCTCGTAGGGGTCAGACGCCGCTTGGGTCCGCGGCCGACATGCGGTCCAGACGGCCTCGACCGGGCGCACGAAATTCGTGCATGGAGCAGGAATCGTCCCTACCTTCCCCCCATGACCCGCCCACGCCAGATCGTCGCCTTCGGTGGCGGCGGGTTCTCGATGGAGGCCGGGAACCCGCTCTTGGACGACTACGTGCTCGGGCTGGCCGCGGCGGCGGGCCGCGACCGGCCGAAGGTGTGCTTCCTCCCGACCGCCTCCGGTGACGCCGACCACTACATCGTGCGCTTCTACCGGCACTTCCCGGCCAGCCGCTGCGAGTCCTCACACGTCTCGCTGTTCCGGCGCGACTGCGGGACCGACGATGTTCGGTCGCACCTGCTCGAGCAGGATCTCGTGTATGTCGGCGGCGGGAGCGTGATCTGCCTGATGGGCGTGCTGCGGGCGCACGGGCTCGACGTCGCGCTGCGGGAGGCGTGGGAGGCCGGCGTCGTGCTGTGCGGGCTGAGCGCCGGGTCGCTGTGCTGGTTCGCGGAGGCGATGACCGGCTACCACGGCGCGTCGCGCCCCGTGCAGGGGATCGGCCTGATCCCGACCTCCAACGCAGTGCACTACGACAAGGAGGCGCACCGCCGCCCGGCCTACCACGCGGCCGTGGCGGGCGGGATGCCGGGCGGCTACGCGGCGGAGGACGGCGCGGCGCTGCACTTCGTGGGCGAGTCGCTGGCCCGCGTCGTGTCGTCGCGGCCGGAGTCGCGCGCGTACCGGGTCGACGCGGTCGACGGCGAGGTGGTCGAGCTGCCGCTGGCGGTCGACTACCTCGGCGCGGCGGAGAGCGCGGAGCCGGCGCTTGCGGCCTGAGCGCCGCGCGACGCGCTCAGGCCGCGTGACGATCTCGGGAGGCGGCCATGCCCGCTGAGCCCGGCGCACGGCGCGCGGGGCGGGTCCCGACGATCTTCGCGATGGGCGGCGGCGGGTTCACGATGGAGCCCGGCAACCCCGCGCTGGACGACTACGTGCGTACGCTTGCGCCGGCGCGGGAGCCGCGGATCTGCCTGTTGCCGACCGCGGGCGGCGACTCCGAGGACCAGATCCGCCGCTTCCACGCCACGTTCGGCGACCAGCTCTGCGAGCCGACGCACATCTCGCTGTTCCGGCTCGGATCGCAGCCGGTCCCGCTGCGGGAGCACCTGCTCGCGCAGGACGTGATCTACGTCGGCGGCGGATCGATGATCAACCTGCTCGCGCTGTGGCGCGCGCACGGGCTCGACGAGATCCTGCGCGAGGCGTGGCAGACCGGGATCGTGCTGGCCGGGCTGAGCGCCGGCTCGATGTGCTGGTTCGAGTGGGGCGTGACGACGTCGATCGGGCGGCCGACGCTCACCCGCGGGCTCGGCTTCCTGCCCGGCTCGAACTCGGTCCACTACGACGGCGAGCCTGATCGCCGTCCGTTCTACCTCGACGCCGTGGCCCGCGGCGACGCGCCCGCCGGCTGGGGCGTCGACGACGGCGTCGGGCTCCTGTTCCGCGGCACCCGGCTGGCCGAGGTCGTGGCCTCCCGGCCGGGCGCCCACGCGTTCCGGGTGCACAAGGTCGACGCCGCCGCGGTCGAGGAGGAGATCGAGCCGCGCGTGCTCAAGGCGCCCGCCCACGCCGATCCGACCGCGCCGCTGGCGGTCGAGGAGCTGCGAGCGCTCAACGCGGCACGGCGGGGCTGGATGCGGGGCTGAGGCGCGAGGCCGCGCCGCCTCAGGCCGTGGCCGCGACCCGCTTGCGTCCGGGCGCGCTGCGCTTCTTCGCCTTGGGCTCGACGAGCCCAGAAAGGAACCGGCCCGTCGCCGACTCCGGCTCGCCCGCGACCTCCTCCGGGGTGCCGGCGACGATGAGGTAGCCGCCCTCCTCCCCGCCCTCCGGGCCTAGGTCGAGCAGGCGGTCGGCGGTCTTGATGACGTCGAGGTTGTGCTCGATCACCACGACGGAGTTGCCCTGGTCGACGAGGCGCTGGAGCACCTCCAGCAGCTTCTCGATGTCGGCGAAGTGGAGGCCGGTCGTCGGCTCGTCGAGGATGTAGAGCGTCCGGCCGGTCGCGACCTTGGACAGCTCGCTCGCGAGCTTGACCCGCTGCGCCTCGCCGCCCGACAGCGTCGT
>DATHJG010000253.1:0-4750 GCA_035489875.1 Solirubrobacteraceae bacterium
TCATCGGATTGGGAAGGATCGACGGGTTCGTTCCGATCCGGATGAACGCGAGGAGCGCGATCCAGGTGAACCCGACCGCCTCCGTTCCGGCGAGGGAGGCGTCCAACCATGACCGGCACCGCTCGTGGTGGGGACCTGCGCTGTCGACGGCGTACAGCAGTACGTTCGCGTCGACGATGACCACCGCGGTCAGCGGCCCTCGGCAAGACGGCGCGCGAGCGCGTCGTCCTCCAGCTCGGCGGCGAGCTGCAACGCCCTGGTGAGGTCCACGCGGGCGGGTCCCAGATCACGCGGCGTAGTAAACGTCCGGGGGCTCGAGTCCGGCGCTCCGAGGCCGGCGCGGATCGCTTCGTTCACCGCGTCCTTGAACGACAGTCCTCGCTCCCGCATCGCCCGCTCGACGAGCAGGCGCGTATCGGGGTCGAGGGTGACCGTGGTTCGCACGCGAGCATCATAGCATCGCAATTCATGATGCAATGATGCTCACGCTCCGGCTCACGCCTTCTGCAACGTCACCTGCGCGATGTAGCCGCGGACGTCCGCGGCCGGCTCGGAGTAGGCGTCGCCGAGTGTCGTCTCCATCGCGGTCATGTACTTCTCGGCCCAGGCCGGGAAGTCGTAGTCGATCGCGCGCAGGAACTCGAGCGTCGCCGCCAGGCGCATGTCGGCGATCGAGGGGGCGTCGCCGCCGATGAACCGCTTGCCTTCCAGGAAGAACGCGCGGTAGACGTCGAGTGGCTCGGCGAGCGCCGCCTCGGCGTCCTGCTGGGCCTGCGCCTTCATGTCGGCGTCCGCCTCCGACGTCGCCACCTCGCCCGGGTACTGCGCGAAGCCGAGCGTCGGGTAGGTCGCGCGCGCGACCAGCGGGTAGAGCGTGCCGATCAGGTAGAACATCGCGCTGTCGATCATCGCCCGCTCGCCCGGGTCCTGCGGGTAGAACTGGTCGAGGCCGTGCGTGTTGCAGAGGTACTGCATGATCGCGCAGCTCTCCCACAGCGAGCCCCTCGGCAGCCCCTTCTCCTCGAGCATCGGCGTGAGGTGGGCGGGGTCCTTCGCCAGGAACTCCGGGGTGGTCGTGCTCCCCCACACGTCGAGCTCCTCGAAGTCGAGCCCGGCGCGTAGTCGCTCAGCCGGCGGCTTCGCGCTCGGCGTGCGCGCGCAGGAGATCGGCGGCGAGCATCAGGTGCTCCTCCATCGCCGCCGCCGCGCGTTCCGGGTCGCGCGCCTTGAGCGCGTCGAGCACCGGGAGATGCTGCTTGGCGACCGCCACCAGGTCCGTTCCGGGGCGGCTGACTGTCACGTACGTCCGCGAGTAGGGCTCGAGGAACGACCACTGGCGCTCGAGCGTCGCGTTGCGCGCGCCCCGGGCGATCGCGGCGTGGAACGCGACATCGGCCTGCGACTGCTCGTGCGCGTCGTCGGCCCGCGCCGCCCTCAGCATCGCGTCGTAGAGCGCGCGCAGCTCGCGCAGCTCGGCGGCGGTCATGCGTTCGGCCGCGAGCCGCGCGGCCAGCGCCTCGAGCGCGGCGCGGACGGGGAACGCCTCGAGCAGCTCGTCGATCGAGAAGCTGCGCACCGAGCAGCCGCGATACGGCTCGTAGATCACGCAGCCGATGTGCTCGAGGTCGCGCAGGGCCTCGCGGACGGAGGCCTGCGACACGTGCAGCTCCTGCGCGATCCGCGTCTCCACCAGCCGCGATCCCGGCTCGTACTCGCCCGCCACGATCCGCTGCAGCATCACGTCCTTGATCCGCTCGCGCAGGCTGCTCCGAAGCAGCGGCGAATCGCGCGCTTCCACCGTCCCATGAACCATCGAAAATCGATTCTCGCGGAGGGGGCGGACGTTTCAAGCCGCGCCCGACTCCGCCGGACGTCGCGAGATCATCCGATGCGTCATGGGGGATCTCGAGCGCATCGCGTACGAATCGGCATTGCGGGCACTGGACAAGCAGGAGAAGGTGCTCGAGGAGCTGCGTGCTCGGACGGGGATCCTGCTCGGCGCGTCCTCTCTCGCGGTGTCGTTGCTCGCAGCCACGGCACTCGACGACTCAAGGCCGGTGGCGCTCGTGCTGCTTGCGCTGGCGGCGTTCGTCGTCTCGCTCGGGGCCAGCCTCTTCGTCGTCCTTCCCCGTGAGGGGTTCGTGTTCTCTCTGAACGGCCCTGAGATCTACGAGGAGCTCTACGGCTTCAGCGACGACATCGCCGAGGTGCATCGCCGGCTCGCGTATGACCAACAACGGTTCTGGGAGGAGAACGACAACCGCCTGGCACCGGTTCGGCAGGCGTTCCGGATCGCGGCTTACGCACTCGCCGCGGAGGTCTTTGCCCTGTTGCTCCTGGCCAGCGATACGCTGTAGAAGGCTCATGTCCGATAAGCCCGTGCCGCCTCCTCCCCCGCCTCCCACGCCGAACATCGGTCTTCCCGAAGTCCGCGGTGGCGGCACCCGGCGCGGCTAGCGCCAGTTCGTCAGGCGGCGGATCGTCGGGCCGGCGTGCTGCTCCTCGTAGTCGAGGTGGGCGAGCAGCTGCACCCCCAGCGCGTCGAGCCCGTCCGCCACGCGACGGCGCGCGGCGGCACAGTCGTCCCGGCCGAGCCTCGCCGCCGCCTCCTCGATCTCGTCGAGCAGGTCGGCGACGGTGCGATGGTCGGCCTCGAGCTTGTCCACGACCGGCCCGAGCGCCGGGTTGGCGGCGCGCAGGGTCGGGAAGAACGCCGTGTCCTCCAGGTTGTGGTGGAGGTGCACGAAGCGGCAGTAATGCAGGCAGTTGACCTTCAGCTGCCAGAGCGGGCTGGAGGTCTGGAGCTCGCCGATCTCCGACTGGACGGCGTCGGCGGGCAGGCCGGAGAGCACGCTCCGGGCGAGACGCTCGACGACCTCGAGGTCGCGGCGGATCATGCCGTGGACCCAGCGCAGCTCCTCGAACAGCGCCCTGCCCTGGGCCGTCTCGGCCCGTGCCTCGAATCCGCTCACTCGGTCACTGGCACGGCGACGCCGAAGAGCTCCGCGTAGCGGTCGACCAGCATGTGGCGGCCCTTGATGTCCGCGACGACGTCGGGGCCGGAGATCGTGTCGGCGCCCGGCAGCTGTCCGGCTCCGCCCTCGGGGCCCAGCGGGACGAAGATCGCCGGCGGCATCGGCTCGTAGTCGCTCAACGCGCCGTCGCCGTCGATCAGCGCGCGCAGGTTGTCGACCACGGTCTTCGCCTGGAGACCGGCGACGCCGGCCATCTTGGCGTCCACGCCGACGATGTCCCCCAGGGCGAAGACCGTGTCCTGGCCCTCGACGCGCAGCGCCGGGGTGACCGCGACGTCGCCGTTGTCCGCGCGCGCGGCTGCGAGCTCGCCGGCCAGGTAGTCCGTGGCCGGCCTGACGCCGTAGCAGCGGTACCAGATGTCGGCGGTGACGTCGGCGCCCGCCTCGGTCGTGGTGGTGAACGGCGCGTGCAGGCCGGGCTCCGACGGCGGCTGCTCGCGCAGCCGGCTGCCCAGCAGCAGCTCGATGCCGAGCGTGTCGAGCTGCCCGCGGAGCTCCGCGCGCAGCGCCGGGTCGAACGGTCCGGCGAGGATGTCGTCGGCGGCGTCGACGATCGTCACGTGCTTGCCGGGGAACGCGGCCTTGATCTCGCCCGAGAGCTCGAGCCCCGACGGGCCCGCGCCGAGCACGAGGACGCGCTCGGCCCGCGCCAGCGCCTCGTGCGCCGCGCGGTACTTCGCGCGCGCCTCGCCGGCGTCGAGCACGTCGCTCTTCGCGGGGAACGGGTAGCTCGACCCGGTCGCGAGCACGATGTAGTCCGCGGCGATCTCCTCGCCGGAGGCCAGCACGACGCGGCCCGGCTCGACCTGCGCCGCGCGCTCGTGCACCACCCGTCCGCTGCGCAGCAGCCCCGCGTAGGGGAAGAAGATCCGGTCGAGCCACTCGGGCTCGACCAGCGCGCGCCAGGCGGCCACGTTGTGCACGAACGCGTCCCTCGGCTCCACCAACGTCACGTCGGCGACGTCGTCGAGCCCGCTCGCGACGGAAATGCCGCCGTAGCCGCCGCCGATCACGACGACGGTGGGAGGGGTGGGCGACGGCTGGGACATGAGGACTCCTCGGATTCGAAGGTACTTCGATTTCAGTAGCGGCTCGCAATGTAGCAGTCGCATGCAGAGTGCTAGCGTGAGCGCATGTCCGTCGAGCCTGAGCAGCACCTCTCCAGCGAGGCATGCGCGCGCTCGGACGCCGACCTGCGCCGCGCGTTCGAGTTCCTCGGACGGCGCTGGAACGGTGTCGTGCTCGGCGCGCTGATCGGCGGGCCGGCCGGCTTTCGCGAGCTGTCACGCGCGATCGACGGGATCAGCGACTCGGTCCTCTCCGAGCGTCTGGCGAGCCTCGTGCGCGGGGGGCTGATCAGCCGCGCGGTCGAGGAGGGCCCGCCGCTCTCGGTCGCGTACGAGCTGACCGACACCGGCCGGGCGCTGATCCCCGCGCTCGCCGAGCTCACCCGCTGGGCGCAGGAGCACCTTCCGCCGTCCGACGCGCCCTGACCGAGCAGGTCCCGCGGGACCGACGGTCTATCACTAGGGGGATGCCCGACGCGCCGACCAGCTTCGCCGAGCTCCCGCTGCGACGCGAGGCGCGAGCTGTGCCGCTCCCGTGGGACGGCATGTTGCCTGCTGAACGTTGCAAGGGTTCCTCTCCTCTGTCGGGGATCCCCGGCACTCTGCCCGCGACGTCCGCGCACAGGCAGTGGACGCGGGGCCAGCGCG
>DATHJG010000254.1:0-4947 GCA_035489875.1 Solirubrobacteraceae bacterium
ACGCCTCCGCGAAGTCGATGCGCTCGAGTTCATAGACCTCGAGCGCCCGAAGCAGCGATGCCTCGTGAAGTACCTGAATCGTGGGAAGGGCGATCGCGGCGCGCATGAGCTGGGCCACCTCCGCTCGCGCGACCTCGTAGAAGGACTCCAGCACGTACACGCACTCGGCCAACACGAGGTCGGCAAGCAGCAACTGCTCGCCCGAGGCCAGCGCGGCCGTGGCTCGCGCGGCCAGCTCCGGCGGGTCGCCCGTGAGATGCCGGATGAGGACGTTGGTGTCGACGAACGCCGTCAGCGTCGGCGCTCCGCGCGTGCACGACGCGTCTGGCGCAGGACGTCGTCCCATCCGGTGCCGCGCTTGGCGGCCGGTACCGGCACGCTGCCAGCGAGGGAAAGGAAGTCCGGCGTCTTGGCAACGAGCGCGCGCGACCGCTCGACACGGAACAGGAGCTCGTCACCTTCGTGAAGATCCAGCGCCTCCCGCACACTCCTGGGGATCGTCACCTGGCCCTTCGACGTGATCTTCGCTCGGACGTCCACGCGCGCTCCTTACTTGTAGCCCGACGTAAGGATATCGCGCCGCACTGCCCCCGCGTTCCTCCCTGCGGCGACGGGTTGACGCCTGTGTCCCCTTTCGTGTCCCCCGACGGCTCTAGCCGTCGTGCTAGCGCCAATCGGTCCGAATCATGATGAGCATGTCGGGGGTCCGAGTCCCTCCATGCGCGAAGCGATCGCGTCAATCGAGGTCGAACGCCGCACGGATCGCCTCGCTGAGCGCTGCCTCCTGGCGGTCGAGGAGAATCCCGATCTGTTCGCCGAGCGCAGCCTTGGGAATCGTGGTGACGTTGTCGCAGCTCACGACCGAAGCGCTCGCGAGTCCGTTCGCGACGTCGAGCGGCACCTCTGTCGAGAGCCCGCGGATCGTCGTGGTGATGGGAGCGACAGTGACCGTGTTCAGATGCGACCGGACGCGCTCGCGCGTGAGCACGAGCACCGGACGGGCCCTATCAAGCCGCGCGATGTGAATCGGACGCATCAGTCGAGCGCGACAGGATGGCTGCGCGCGTGCTCGGCCAGCTTGTCGAGCTCGGGATCCGGAGCGGTGCGGGCGAGGATCTCAGCGTCGCGTGCCGCGATGATCCGCCGGCGCTCGCGCTCGAGCGCTCGCGCCACGACCGCAGCGCGGCTGCGCTCGGAGCCCGACTCGACCACGCCATCGACGAACGCCACGAGATCATCCGGGAGACGCACCGCGATCTGCTTCGTCATACCAGAACGGTACCAGCATGGGATGCACATCGCGGTCGGCAGCCTTGTGGAGAGAGCGCGCCGGGACCAGGTCCCCGTCGTCTGGGTCCAACACTCCGACGAGCAGCTTGCGAGGGGAAGCGACGACTGGCGCATCGTCGCCGAGCTGGCTCCGGGCGACGCCGAGCCGCTCGTCGAGAAGCACTACGGCGACGCCTTCGAGGACACCACCCTCGAGACCGTGTTGTCTGGCCTCGGAGTCGGGCGAATCGTCGTCGTCGGCGCAGAGACCGATGCGTGCATCCGCTCGACGCTCCACGGCGCGTTCACCAGGGGGTACGACACGACCCTCGTCAGCGACGCCCACACGGCGAACGACCAGACGTCATGGGGGGCGCCGCCCCCGGACCAGGTGATCGCGCACACGAACCTGTACTGGACCTACCACGCGGCGCCGGGTCGGACGGCCGGGACGGTCGAGACCAAGGACGTCGACTTCGGCGGCACGTCCTGAGCCTGTGCGACCCGGACGGGAATGCCGGCACGCTCCTTACTTGCAACCGAAGGTAAGGATCACGCTCGCCTCTGAGCGCTCACCTGAACCTCCGGAGCCGCAGCGCGTTGGCGACGACGGAGACGCTGGAGAACGCCATCGCCAGGCCGGCGAGGAGCGGGTTGAGCAGCCCCGCGGCGGCGAGCGGCAGCGCCGCGACGTTGTAGCCGAACGCCCAGGCGAGGTTCTGCTTGATCGTGCGCAGCGTCGCCCGGGAGAGCCGGATCGCGTCGGCGCCGGCGCGCAGGTCGCCGGATACGAGCGTGAGGTCGGAGGCTTCGATCGCGACGTCGGTGCCGGTGCCGATCGCCAGGCCGAGGTCGGCCTGGGCGAGCGCGGGAGCGTCGTTGACGCCGTCGCCGACCATCGCCACGACGGCGCCCTCGGCCTGCAGGCGCTTGACGACGTCGGCCTTGTCGGCCGGGAGCACCTCGGCGATCACCTCGTCGATCCCCACCTCCGCCGCGACCGCCCGGGCCGTGGTCTCGTTGTCACCGGTCAGCAGCACGGGCCGCAGGCCGAGCGCCTCGAGCGACGCCACCGCCTCGGCGGATGTCGGCTTGACGGTGTCGGCGACGACGAGCACCGCGCGGGCCTGCCCGTCCCAGCCGACCGCGATCGCGGTGCGGCCCTGGCGCTCGGCGGCTGCCTTGGCGGCGTCGAGCTCGGGCGTGAGGTGCATCGCCCAGTCGGTCAGCAGCGCGGGCCGGCCGACGACGACGCCGTGGCCGTCGACGACGCCTTCGACGCCGAGCCCCTCGCGATTGGTGAAGCCCTCCACCGCGGGGAGCGCGCCGAGCTCCTCCCTGGCCGCGTTCGCGACTGCCTGGGCGATCGGGTGCTCGGACGCGTGCTCGAGCGCGCCGGCCAGCGCGAGCACCTGCGCGCGGTCCTCGCCGGCGGCGAGCGCGACGTCGACCAGGCTCATCTTGCCGGTGGTGATGGTGCCGGTCTTGTCGAGCACGATCGTGTCGACCGTGCGGGTCGATTCCAGGATCTCGGGGCCCTTGATCAGCAGCCCGAGCTGCGCGCCGCGCCCGGTGCCGACCAGCAGCGCGGTCGGCGTGGCGAGGCCGAGCGCGCAGGGGCAGGCGATGATCAGCACCGCGACGGCGGCGGTGAACGCGAAGGTCAGGTCCTCGCCGGAGCCGATCCAGAACCCGAGCGTGGCCAGCGCGATGCCGATCACGACCGGGACGAACACGCCCGAGACGCGGTCGGCGAGCCGCTGGACCGGCGCCTTGCCCGCTTGGGCGTCGGTCACGAGCTTGGCGATCTGCCCCAGCGCGGTGTCGGCGCCCACCTTCGTCGCGCGGACGACCAGCCGCCCGCCGGCGTTGACCGACGCGCCTGCGACCTCGTCGCCGGGCTGCTTCTCGACCGGCACCGACTCGCCGGTCAAAAGCGACTGGTCCACGGCTGAGGTGCCCGCCTCGAGGATCCCGTCGGTCGCGACCTTCTCGCCCGGGCGCACCACGAAGCGGTCGCCGACCTGAAGCTGCTCGACCGCGACACGCCGCTCGGTCCCGTCCGCGTCGAGGATCGCGACGTCCTTGGGGCCGAGCTCGAGCAGCGCGGTCAGGGCGGCGCCGGCGCGGCGCTTGGCGCGCGCCTCGAAGTAGCGGCCGGCGAGGATGAACACGGTGACCGCGCTGGCGACCTCGAGGTAGATCTCGTCGGCGCCCGCGCCGCGCTCGGGGATCAGATCGAACCCCATCTTCATGCCCGGCATGCCGGCGTCGCCGATGAACAGCGCATACACAGACCACGCGAACGCCGCCAGCACGCCGAGCGAGATCAGCGTGTCCATCGTCGCGGTCGCGTGCTTGAGGTTCGCCCACGCGGCGCGGTGGAACGGCAGCGCGCCCCAGATCACGACCGGCGCGGCGAGGGTGAGCGACAGCCACTGCCAGGACTCGAACTGCAGCGGGGGGATCATCGCCATCGCCAGCACCGGCAGCGTCAGCGCCAGCGAGACCAGCAGCCGCTGTCGCAGCGGCGCCGTCTCATCGGCCTCCTGCGCCGCCGAGCCCGACGGCTCGGCGGACGGCAGGACGGCCTGATAGCCGGCGGCCTCGACCGCGGCGACGAGCTGCTCGGGCGCGACCGCAGCGGCGTCGTAGTCGACCGTGGCCTTCTCGGTCGCGTAGTTCACCGTGGCGGTGACGCCGTCGAGCTTGTTGAGCTTGCGCTCGATCCGATTCGCGCACGACGCGCAGGTCATGCCGGTGATCGGCAGCTCGACGTGCTGGCCGGTCTCGGAAGCCATGAGCTACTTCACCTCCTGCGTGAAGGCGACGGTCTGGACGCGTCCCTCGTGCTGGAACTGCAGGAACAGCCGGTAGCGGCCCTCGGTCGGGAACGTGGCGGCGAAGCTCGGCCCGTCGCCCGTCGGGTGCACGTGCAGGAACGCGAGGTCGCCCTCGCGCAGCGCGACCAGGTGCCCGCCGGCCCCCAGGTAGGGCTCGGTCTGCACGGGCGCGCCGTCCTTGGTGATCGTGAAGCGGAGGTTCGCCTCCTCGCCGGGGTGCGCGTCGCCGGCGTCGAGGCCGACGTCGTAGCCGCCGTCGCTGACCGCCGTGGCGCCCGAGCAGCTCGTCGCCGCGGTCGAGGCCGCCGGCTATCGGGCCGTCCTGCCGTCCGCCGAGCCCTCCGGCTCGGCGGAGGAGGCCGATGAGACGGCGCCGCTGCGCGAGCGGTTGCTCGTCTCGCTGGCGCTGACGCAGCGGCGCCGCCTCATCGGCCTCCTGCGCCGCCGAGCCCGACGGCTCGGCGGACGGCAGGACGGCCTGATAGCCGGCGGCCTCGACCGCGGCGACGAGCTGCTCGGGCGCGACCGCGGCGGCGTCGTAGTCGACCGTGGCCTTCTCGGTCGCGTAATTCACCGTGGCGCTGACGCCGTCGAGCTTGTTGAGCTTGCGCTCGATCCGGTTCGCGCACGACGCGCAGGTCATGCCGGTGATCGGCAGCTCGACGTGCTGGCCGGTCTCGGAAGCCATGAGCTACTTCACCTCCTGCGTGAAGGCGACAGTCTGGACGCGTCCCTCGTGCTGGAACTGCAGGAACAGCCGGTAGCGGCCCTCGGTCGGGAACGTGGCGGCGAAGCTCGGCCCGTCGCCCGTCGGGTGCACGTGCAGGAACGCGAG
>DATHJG010000255.1:0-5943 GCA_035489875.1 Solirubrobacteraceae bacterium
CGACGCTGCGGCTCGTGCGCCGGAACACCTCGATGCCGAGCTCCTTCTCCAGCCGGCGGATCTGCTGGGAGATGGCCGACTGCGTGAGGAAGAGCTCCTCACCGGCCTTCGTCAACGAGCGGTGCTGTGCGACCGCGACGATCGTGCGCAGATGACGGAGCTCCATTGGCTCCATGGTGCCAGCGGCGCCGCCCGCAGTCCAAGTAATCCTGCTGGTGGCAGCGATGACGTGGCGTAATGGACGAGGGGTGAGGAACCTCACGTCAGATCCTCACCGACGGTTTAGATCGGGTTGAAGCGCCACTGGGAGGGTTGCTCCCGTGACCCGCGTCGCGATCATCGATCCCCAGCCGGCGGTCCGTGCCGGACTGGTAATGCTGCTGCGCGCCGAGCCCGGCCTCGTGCCGGTCGGCGCGGCCTCCGGCGCCGCCGAGGCCCATGACCTCCTCACCCGCGAGCGTCCGGACGTGGTGCTGCTCGAGCACCACCTGCGCGAGGGCGACGGGATCGCGTTGTGCCGGCGGGTGAAGTCCGAGGGCGACGCCCCGCGCGTGATCCTGTACACGACGCTGCCCGACGACGAGTTCGAGCTGGTCGCGCGCATCGCCGGCGCCGACGGGATCGTCGACAAGGCCGCGCCGCCGACGGAGCTGTTCGACGCGATCCGGCTCGTCGCCCGGGGCGACACCGCGCTGCCGCCGCTCACCCGCGCGCAGCTCGACGCCGCCGCGCACCGGGTCGAGCCCGACGACCTCGCCCTGCTGGCGATGCTCGTCGACCGCACGTCGCCGGCCGACGTCGCCGCGACGCTGCGCATGGACCGCGGCGGCGTCGCGAAGCGCACCGAGCGGGTGCTCGGCCGCCTCCGGCGCCCGGCGCCGCGCGCCGCCGTGTAGCGCGGCGACCGCACCTGCTATTCATCACGCGCATGCCCCTCGTCCCGATGGTCATCGAGCGCACCGCGCGCGGCGAGCGCGAGTTCGACATCTACTCGCGGCTCCTCAACGAGCGGATCATCTTCCTCGGATCGCCGATCGACGACCAGGTCGCCAACCTCGTCGTCGCGCAGCTCCTGCACCTCGAGTCGCAGGACCCCGACAAGGACATCTCGATCTACATCAACTCACCGGGCGGCTCGATCTACGCCGGGCTCGCGGTGTACGACACGATGCAGTTCATCAAGCCCGAGGTCGCGACGATCTGCGTCGGCATCGCGATGTCGATGGGCTCGCTGCTGCTGACCGGCGGGGCGCACGGCAAGCGCATGGCGCTGCCGAACTCACGCCAGCTGATCCACCAGCCGTCGTCGGGCTTCGAGGGTCAGTCGACCGACATCGAGATCCACGCGCGCGAGATCCTCAAGACGCGCAAGCGCGTCGACGAGATCTACGCGAAGCACACGGGGCAGCCCGAGGAGACCGTGCACGCCGACATGGAGCGCGACCGCTTCTTCAAGGCCGACGAGGCCGTGGAGTACGGGCTGATCGACCGCGTGCTGACGCAGCACTGACCGCGGTCACGCGATCGGATGCTCGATGACGCCGAGCGTCTCGATCTCGCAGCGCACGACGTCGCCGGAGGCCAGGAACCGGGGCGGGTCCATCGACTGGCCGACGCCGCTCGGCGTGCCGGTGAGGATCAGGTCGCCCGGCTCCAGCGTGATCGCCTCCGCGATGAAGTCGACCAGCGCGCGCGGGCCGAAGATCAGGTCCGACGTGCGCGAGTCCTGGCGCAGCTCGCCGTTGACGTGCGTGGTCAGGCGCAGGTTCTGCGGGTCGGGCACCTCATCGGCGGTCGTGATCCACGGTCCCCAGGGGCAGAACGTGTCGGCGCCCTTCGCGCGCGTCCACTGCGGCTCGCGGCGCTGGAGGTCGCGGGCGGAGACGTCGTCGGCGACCGCGTAGCCGGCGATCTCGTTGGACGGGCCCATGACGAACGCGAGCTCGACCTCGTAGTCGAGCCGCCGCACGACCGCCGGGCAGCGCACGGGGCCGGCGGGGCCGACGCTCGACGTCGGCAGCTTCATGAACACGATCGGCGCCTCGGGCAGCTCCTTGCCGGTCTCGCGCGCGTGCGCGGCGTAGTTCAGGCCGATGCCGAAGATCGCGCGGGGGCGCGGGACGGGGGCGAGCAGCGTGACGTCCGCGAGCGCGTGGCGCGTGCCGCCGGCCGGCGTGCGCTCGCCCGACGCGAGCCGGTCGAGCACCGTGCCGGAGGCGAACGAGACGACCTCGTCGCCGCGGACCTCGCCGGCGCTCGGCCGGTCGGCGCCGGGTGGCAGGAACGTGACGAGCCGCATCTGGACGAATGATCCTACGGGCGGGGGTTCAGGTTCGCGTTGCGACCGACGATGATGTGCACGATGGACGTCGGAGCGATCAACGCGGCGGCCGCTGCGTCTGCGGCGTCGTACCGGTCGTTCGCCGACGCCACGCGCTCGGTGCTCGACCTGCTCGAGCGGCTCATGCCGGGCACCGCGCTCTACCTCGCGCACCTCGACCGCACGCACGCCGTGCACCGGATCGTCGACACCCGCCGGGGCGGCGAGCTTGGGCTCCGCTCCAACCTCGCCACGCCGCTCGCGGAGTCCTACGACCTGGCGATGGCGGAGGAGCGCGCGCCGCGGCTGTGCAACGACCTCAGCACCGACCCCGTGTACGCCGAGGTCGGGATGCAGCGCCGCGCCGGCGCCGGCTCGTACCTCGGCGTGCCGCTGGAGCTGTCCGACGGCGCGCGTGTCGGGTCGCTCGCCGCGTTGTCGGAGCAGGCCGCGCGCTTCCGGCCCGACGACGAGCAGCTCTTCACGATGCTCGCGCGCGTGCTCGCTTATGAGCTGGAGCGCGAATCGAACGCGCGGGACTTGAAGCGCCTGAACGACTCGCTGCGCGACCACGCGCGCGGGATGGGCGCGATCGGGCGCGTCGTGAGCGTGCTCGGCGGCGGCGAGGACGCCCGGCGTGCCGTCTGCCGCGCGGCGTGCGAGATGGCGGGCGCGCCGGTCGCGTTCCTGCTCGAGCCGTCCGGCCGCGAGTTCGTCTCCACCGCGATGAGCGGGGTCGAGATGACGCCGGTGACGATCCAGCCGCGGCCGGAGACCACCGGCCGCGCGTTCACCGCGCGCGAGAGCTACTTCGTGCCGGACGCGCGCACGCACCCCGCGCTCGCGCAGCCGCTCGTCGACGCGACGAGCGCGCGCTCGGCGCTGTTCGAGCCGGTGCTGCGCGACGGCCAGGTCTCCGGCGTGCTGATCGTGATCTGGCAGCTCCCGATCGAGTCGGTGCCCGAGGGCACGACCGGCATGCTGCGCCTGCTCGCCGGGCAGGCCGCCGTGGCGATCGAGTACGCCGGGCTGCGCGCGCGCATGGAGACGCTCACGCTGACCGACGAGCTCACCGGCGTGGCGACCCGCCGCGTGCTGGAGGACGAGCTCCCCCGCGAGCTGGCCCGCGCGCGCCGCAACGACTACCCGGTCTCGCTCGCGCTGCTCGACCTCGACCACCTCGGCGCGTTCAACATGCTGCGCGGCGAGCGCGAGGGCGACCGCCTGATCAAGGAGGCCGCGTCGCTCTGGCGAGGAGAGCTGCGCGAGGTCGACGTGATGGCGCGGCTGGAGGGCGGGTCGTTCGCGATCGTCCTGCCGAACTGCGGGCTGGGCGAGGCGATCGAGGTCATGGACCGCGTCCGCGCCGCGACGCCGCGCGAGCAGACGGGCTCGGCGGGCGTCGCCCGCTGGGACACCGAGGAGCCGGCGGAGCTACTCCAGGCCCGCTGCGACGAGGCGCTCACCGCCGCCAAGGAGGCGGGGCGCAACGTCACCGTCGCCGCGGAATAGGGCGATTGTGCTACAGTACGACGCACAATGGCCGAAGCAGTCGGTGTCCGCGATCTCCGGCAGAACCTGAGCAAGTACCTCGACCGCGTCAAGGCGGGCGAGGATCTTGTCGTGACGGAGCACGGACGCGAGGTCGCACGGCTGGTGCCGGTCGCCGCGGACGGGTACGCCGAGCTGGCGTCGGAGTTCGGCGCGACCGTGCCGGTCGAGCGGTTCGAGGCGATCGCGGCGCGGCTCTCGCGGGCTAGCGCACCGGACGGAACGACCGACGCCATTCTCTCCGAGAGCCGCGACGACCCGTATCGCTGATCGGTGGCGACGGTCTACCTCGACACGAGCGCGGTCGGACGCGTGCTGCTCGAGGAGTCGGACGCCGCGGCGATCCTGCGCGCGCTGGGGGCGTTCGAGCAGCTCGTCGCGAGCCGGCTCATGCGAGTCGAGCTGCGACGCCTCGCGCTGCGGACCGACCGCGTCGTCGAAGCGGATCAGCTGCTCGCCGGCGTCGCGCTCATCCCGCTCGACGGGGACATCCTCGCGGCCGCCGAGACGATCCCGCCCACGACGGTGGCGACGCTCGACGCCGTCCACCTGGCGACTGCCGTGCGGCTATCGCGCGCCGGCCGGCTCGACGCCGTCATGACCTACGACGCGCGCCTCGCGGACGGTGCGCGCAAGCACGGACTCAGCGTCCTCAGCCCAGCATGAACGGGCCGGCGTCGCCGGGCACGTCGACGGCGTGCTGCTCGAGCGCTTCGAGCGGGACGATGTCGAGCGCTCGCTCGTGCGTCGACGCGAGCACGACGAACGCGGCCGCGCCGTCCTCGTGCGCCCGCAGCCAGTTGACCGCGGTCACGCACCACCGGTCGCCGGGTGCGAGCCCGGAGAAGTCGTACTGGGGCATCGGGGTGACGAGGTCGTTGCCGATCGCCTGCTGGTGCTCGAGGAACTCCGCCGTCACGACCGCGCAGATCGTGTGGCTCCCGAGGTCTTCGGGGCCGGTGCTGCAGCAGCCGTCGCGATAGAAGCCGGTGAGGGGATCGGTGCCGCACGGCTCGAGCTCTCCACCCAGCACGTTGCGCTCGCTCACGGCGCCAGTATCGCTCACTGCTCGCCAACTGCGGGCATTGAGGGGAGCGGGTTCGAACGAGGTGGCCCGGCCCAGGAGTCATGGCATGCTTACGGCCGATGGGGGACGCTGCGTACCGGCACGTGTGGGCGGTCGAGCAGCTCGCCGTCGGGCCGGGCGATCGGGTGCTCGAGGTCGGGTGCGGGCACGGGGTCGGCGCGTCGCTGGTGTGCGAGCGGCTCGAGGGCGGGCGGCTGACCGCGATCGACCGCTCGGCCGCGATGGTCGCGGCGGCGACGCGGCGCAACCGGGCGCACGTCGAGGCGGGGCGGGCGCGGTTCGAGGTCGCCGCGCTCGAGCGCGTGGAACTCGATGGGGAGGTCGACACGGTGTTCGCCGTCAACGTCGCCGCCCTCTGGCGCGACGCCGATCGGACGCTGCCCGTCGTCCGCGACGCCCTCGCTCCCGGCGGCGCCCTCGCCGTCTTCCACCAGCCGCCGTGGTGGAGGGACGCGGACGCGATCGCGGCGTTCGGGGAGGAGGTGGCGGGCACGCTGCGGCGGCACGGGTTCGAACTCGACGGGATCCACGTCGGCGATCGCGACCCCGTGCCCGTCGTCGGCGTGATCGCGCGCCCATAGACTCGCTCCGCATGGACGGGACGCTCAGCACGACCGAGACGTGAGACGAGTTCTTCAGCGACTTCTACCTGCGCGCGTTCGCAGCCGCGGCGCGCGACGCCGAGGCCGGCGAGCAGGCGCTCGCCGCCGTTAGCGGACCGTCGCGCCGCGCTCGAGCGCGAGCAGCTCGAGCTCGTCCCGGCGGGGCAGCCCCTCCCAATCACCGGCGGCGGCGACCGCGAACGCCGCGGTCTTGACCCCGCGCTCGAGCGCGGCGGCGGGATCCAGCCCGTCGAGCATGCCCGAGAGGAAGCCCGCGCAGAGGCCGTCGCCCGCGCCGACGGTGTCGACCGCAGCGACCTTCACGGCCGGCTGGTGCGCCACACCGTCGGCCGTCCAGGCGTCGGCGCCGTCGTCGCCGTGCG
>DATHJG010000256.1:0-2573 GCA_035489875.1 Solirubrobacteraceae bacterium
GCTGGCCGGCGTGTCGGGCGATGCAGGTGCTCACGATTGGATCGCTTCCGCCATCGATCCGCCGGGCTTACGGGTTCGAGTGGCGCGCGCGCGATGTGCGGCGGTTCGCCCGCTGGACCGCGCTGCTCCGGACGTCGCTGCGGCTGCTTCCGCCGCTCGCACGCGAGTGGCCGATGGCGAGGCGTGGAGATCTGGTTCGTCCCGCAACCCCGCTTGAATGGTAGATGGTAACGGCAACGGCAGATGTGGTCTGATACCATCGCCCAGGGCCGCAGCCAACCCACGTGATTCGATACCGCTTCAGTGATTTCACGCTCTCGCCTCGGCGCCGGGTCCTCCTACGCGAAGGCCGCGAGGTGCCGCTCATCCCGCGTTATTTCGACCTGCTCGTCCTGCTGGTCGAGCGGCGTCACGAGGCGGTGCACCGCCGTGACATCTTCGATCGTGTCTGGACGGACGTCATCGTCTCCGACAGCGCGCTGAGCCAGGCCGTCCGGACGCTCCGCCGCACCCTCGGCGACGATTCGCGCGAGCCCCGATTCATCCGCACGGTCGCGCGCCACGGCTACCGGTTCGTCTTCGCGGATGTCATCGACGAGGAGGACGACGGCGTATGGCCGGAGCCGGTGACGGTGTCGCAGCCGCAGGCGGTCGAGGAGCCGCCTGGTGATGCGTACGAACCACTGCTGGATCGTCTCACCCGTGCCGGTGCCACGGAGGACGACCGCCGCGAGGCGGCCGAGCTGCTGCATGCGCTGGGAACGTCGGATGCGCTGATCCGCCTTGGCACGCGCCCCGGTCATGCTTCCGCGCGCGCACTGCTGCGCGATGCGCGTTGGGATGCGCCCGGCGCGGGAGAGGTGCCGGTGCTCGGCGCGCCCGCGCCGCTTGCGGTCGCGCGCGAGCTGCTGCGGCTCCGGCTGCGCCGCGCCGCGCGAATCGCCGCCAGGCGATGGGCGGGCGCCGCAGCGGGCGGCGGTCTGGCGGGCGTCGCGGCCGGCGCTGCAGGAGGATTGATCCTCGCCGCCGCGCCGGGGAGTGCGGCCACGGTTGCCATCGCGCCGGTGCTGGCGGTCATCGGCGGCGCCTGCGGCGCACTGGGCGGCGCCGGTGTCGGGGCGGGTCTCTCCTTTGCCGAGGCCAGCGCGCGCTCACAGCGCGCCCTCGCCCTGATTTCAGCCGCCGCGCTCGGCGGCGGCGTCGTCGGAGCGGCAGTCCAGTGGCTTGCCCGATGGAGTCTGGCCGCGCTCGTGGGCCTCGACCTCGACGTCGGAGGCGGGCTGGAGGGGGTCGTCATCGGGGGAGCCGCGGGAGCAGGTTACGCAATCGCGACCCGCAACGCGGACGGCGAAATGGCGGCGCCGCGCGGTCGGAGGCGCGTCGGTGCTGCGCTCGTCACCGCCCTCATCTGCGGACTGGCCGGACTTGCGCTTGCGCTCGCCGGACGTCCCCTCGTCGGCGGCACCATCCACGCGATCGCGGCCGCGGCGGCCGGGTCTCGCGCGACCCTGGCGCCCCTCGGCAGGCTGATCGGCGAGCCGGATTTCGGTCCGGTCTCGAGGGCGATCCTCGCGTTCGGTGAAGGGGCCCTGTTCGGCCTCGGGCTCGCGTATGGCCTCATGCGTCGTCCGCCAGGCGCGCCATTCGACTCGCCCCGACCCTAATTGCGGGCTCGCTCACGGTAAGCCACTGATTTCGCCAGAGCCCTGTGCGAAGTCGAAGGGCCGGGCGCGCAGGAGGCCCCCATCAGCCGCGCCTGAGCCCGCTCCGTCCCCGTCTCACCGACATCTCACGCAACCCTCACCGGCGCGTCAAGACCCCAACGGGCTCTTCGGGCGATCCTTGCGCACGTCGCCGGTCGAATCGGCCGGTGCGCGATAGGAGGAGCGCCCCATGGAGACACTCGTGCCCGCGGCAATCTGCCACCACGGCCGGATCCGCGTCGCGACCGAGCGCGCGATGGAGTTCATCGACCTGACGGCCCGGATCGAGGCGCTGGCCACCGAGGCCGGCATCCACGCCGGCCTCGTCAACATCCAGAGCCTGCACACCACGACGGCCATTGTCATCAACGAACACGAGCCGTTGCTGCTCGTGGACTTCGGTGACCTGCTCGCCCGGGCGGCGCCGATGGACGCCCCCTATCGCCACAATGACCCGAACGCCCGGACCCTGCCACAGGCCCCGGGTGAACGCCCAAACGGTCATGCGCATTGCCACGCCCTGCTGCTCGGGTCGTCGGTTTCGCTGAACTTCACGGAAGGTCGCCTTCAGCTCGGGCGCTGGCAGCGTGTCTTCCTGGTGGAGCTCGACGGCCCGCGCGCCCGCGAGGTGTCGGTCCTCGTCCTCGGCGCGGGCGTGCGATGAAGGCGCCGTCAGAGGTCGCAGTCCATTGATCAAAAGCGCGAGTTTCCAGCAGCTCTCGAGCGGGAGATCGCCATGGTCTGGCGGACCGCTGGAAATCGGGCTGCATCAAGCCCTGCACGTCCGCGAAGAGCGACTTTCGACGCGGCACGACGCGTGTCGGCTGCTGTATGTCAGCGACATTCACCTCCGAAACGGTCGTTCCGACA
>DATHJG010000257.1:0-4383 GCA_035489875.1 Solirubrobacteraceae bacterium
ATCCGGCGGTCTGGCAGCACTTCATCGCCTGGAACGGCGACTACCAGTACACGATCGCCAATTCCCGCAGCGCGAGGACGCGGCTCATGTACCACCTCGGCACGTCGAAGGGCCAGAACCTCCCGGAGCGCATCAGCCCGGGCGAGATCGCCCGCGGCGCGGGCGACGGCTTCCTCGTCCGGCTGGCGGGCGACATCGCGCAGAACGGCACGCCCGCCTACCTGCGCCTGATGGGCGAGATGAACAACTGCAACAACGCGTACGCGGCCTACAGCTGCGGCGGCGGCAAGCGGGACAAGGACCACTCCGCCGCGACGTTCAAGCAGGCGTGGAAGCGCGTCTACCTGATCATGCACGGCGGCGACAGGGCCGCGATCGACGGCCAGCTCGCCCAGCTCGGCCTGCCCGCCGTCCAGGCCGGCGGACCGATCCTGCCCGTGCCGCAGCTCGCGTTCGTCTGGGCGCCGATGACCGGCGGCGCGCCGAACATCCCCGGGCTGCGGCCCGCGGCGTACTGGCCGGGCTCGAAGTGGGTCGACTGGGTCGGCACGAGCTTCTACTCCCGCTTCCCCAACTTCACCGGGCTGGACCAGTACTACAAGCAGTTCGCGGCCGGCAAGCGCAAGCCGTTCACGATCGCCGAGTGGGCGATCTGGGGCTCCGACGCGCCCGGCTTCGCCGACCAGCTGTTCGACTGGATCGCCGCGCACCGCCGCGTGCGGATGGTCCACTACAACCAGGGCAGCGAGCCCGGCGGCATCTTCCGCCTGAGCCGCTACCCGGCGTCGGCGAAGGTCCTGCGCAACCGCCTCGCCCACCCGCGCTACCTCGGCTTCGCCCCCGAGCAGGGCTAGCCGCCGGCCACGTCGCGGCGCCGGAAGACCGCCGCGGCGGCCACCAGGCACGGGACCGCGTAGAGCAGCGAGACCCACGCCGCGTGCCCGATCGGCGCCCAGTCGATCGGGTCGCGCAGCAGTCCCTGCCAGGCGTCGAACTGGTCCGGCAGCAGGTAGGGCTGCACCGCCTCGGTGCCCGGGATCCCGGCGACGATCTGCATCAGCACGACGATCAGGAGCGTCCCGACGACCGCCGCGGCGCTGTTGCGCGCGACGGTGGAGAGCACCAGCGCGATGCTCGCCACGGTGATGAGCGGGATCAGGTAGGCGGCGAGCGCGGCGCCGATCAGCGCCAGCGCGCGCGGCACCGCGATCTCGGTCCCCGACAGCGACGTGAGCGGATGCAGGCCCCAGGCGGCGACGCCCGCGGCGACCGCCACCGCCGCGAACACCAGCAGCGAGACGAGCCCGTACGTGATCGCCGCCAGCGCCTTGGCCCCGAACACGGCCCCGCGGTCGATCGAGCGCGTGAGGATCGTCTTGAGCGTCCCGTGATGGTCCTCCGTCGCGACGATGTCCCCCGCGACCAGGGCCGCAGTGAGCGGAAACAGGAACGCGGAGCCGAAGAACAGCAGGATGAGCGGCGTGGTCAGCCCGGTCTCGCTCACGCGCCCGAATATGGAGCCCTCGACGTTGCCGCCGTCGATCGCCACCGTGACCGTGAAGATCAGCGGCAGCAGGGCCATCCCGGCGAGCCCGAGGTAGGTCCGCTTCTGCGCGGCGAGCTTGCGCAGCTCCCAGCGGTACGCGACGGCGATGCCGGTCATGTAACGTCGTCCGAAGGTCCGAGCTTGCGAGGACCGGAGGCCGAAACCACAACCTCCATCGTGTCGCGCGGCAGGACGTCGCCGGGTCCCTCGGTCAGCTCGAAGAAGAGGTCCTCGAGCGTGGCCGTGCGGGAGACGAGCGCGAGGATCCCGATGCCGGCCTCGACGAGCGCGATCGACAGGCGCCCGGCGTCGGCCTCGGAGGCGCGCAGCGTGATGCCGCCCGGCTCGATCGCGACGTCCTCGACCCCCGGCTGCGCGCGGCACACCCGGGCGGCCAGCGCGTCGTCGGTCGTCCGGAGCAGGTAGCCGCCGCCGGCCGCGGCGCGCAGCTCGTCCAGCCCGCCCTCGTAGACGACGGCGCCGCCGCGCACGATCGCGACGCGGTCGCACAGCTCCTCGACCTCGGCGAGCTGGTGGCTGGAGAGCAGCACGGTCATGCCGCCGTCCGCGAGCCGGCGGATCAGCGCGCGCATGTCGCGCATCCCCGCCGGGTCCAGGCCGGTGGCCGGCTCGTCGAGGATCAGCAGCCGCGGCGCGCGCAGCAGCGCGGCCGCGATCCCGAGCCGCTGGCGCATGCCGTGCGAGTAGCCGCCCGCCTTGTGGCGCGCACGGTCGGCGAGATCGACGGTCTCGAGCGCGGCGTCGATTCGCGTGCGCGCGTCACCGCCGTCGTACGCGGCCATCATCTCGAGGTTCTTGCGGCCGCTCAGGTACGGATAGAAGCGCGGCGCCTCGACGAAGCCGGCGACGCCCTCGAGCGCCCGCGCCCCCTCGGTCAGCGGGTCGCGGCCGAACAGGCGCACGCTCCCGGCGTCGGGGCGGATGAGGCCGAGCAGCATGCGCATCGAGGTCGTCTTGCCGGCGCCGTTGGGGCCGAGGTACCCGTACACGTCGCCGGCGCGGACGGTGAGGTCGACGCGGTCGACGGCGAGCACGTCGCCGTAGCGCTTGACGAGGCCGCGCGCGACGATCGGCGCGGCCGCGCCGTCGAGCGGCTCGCGGCCGAGGGCGCGCTGGGCGCCCTCGGCCTCGTCCGTGCGGGGCGGCCCGCTCACAGCGCCCGCGCCGCCGCCTCGGCCGCGGCCGGCGGGACCGAGCCGAGCACCATGAACGAGACGCCGTCGCGCTCGAACTCGACGACGGTGCCGAGCGCCGTGGCGAGCTCGTGGGCGGTCGCGCCGTCGATCGAGAGCTCCTGCAGCCCGGGCACGCCGCCCGCGCCCAGCTCGCCGCCGCCCGCGCCGGCCGGCTGCTCGACCACCATCAGCGCGCCGAGCCCCTTGCCGTAGGTGACGAGAGCGCCGGTCTCGTCGTCGCTGCGGACGGTCCGGACCGAGCGGCGCGGGAGACCGGCCAGCGAGGCGGGCGCCGAGAGCTTGAACGACAGCCGGTCCTGCACCGCCGCGACCGCCGCGTCCTTGCCCATCCCGTCGCCGTGCGGCACGACGGCGCCGCCGCCGACGGCCTGGCCGATGTCCACGACCCGCGCGTCGTCGGGGCGCTGGACCGCGACGTCACGCTCGGCCACGGGGCCGAAGCTCACGTCGGTCGCCTTCAGCTCGAGCACCGGCTCAGGCTCGCCCTGCGCGTACACGGCCGCCCGCAGCGGGACGCCGTGGGCGGCGTCCCACGCCAGCTCGGCGGCCCCGACCAGCCCGCCGTCGTGGCGCGGCGCTATCCGGACGCTGTAGGCCGCCTGCCCGGCGACGGTGCCGGGCTCCGCGCCGGTCAGCGCGACGCTCCGGGCGAGCCGGGCGAGCGCCGCCTCGATGCCGGCGACGTCCTGCGGCGCCTCGGTGCCTTCGCGTTCGTCGCCGCCGGTGGGAACGGTGTAGATCGTGTTCGACGCCGGCTCGTACACGCTGAGCCGGTCGCCGTCGAGCTGGACCTGCGCGTCGCCGGCCGGCGACTGCAGCTCGAGCCGCGCGCGGCCGTCGCGTGCGATCCAGAAGCGGCCTGAGGCGCCGGAGAGCAGCGGGTTGTCGCCGCCCCGCGGGACGGCGGCCGAGTCGACGAGGCGGTTGGTGAACTCGATCCGGCCGCTGACGCCCGCGGGGGCGGGCGCGGCGAGCGCGTCGTGGATCGCCTGGGCCAGCGGCTTGGCCGGCGGCGGCGACTCGGCCTGCGAGCTGGAGGCGATGGCAACGGCGGCGCCCGCGAGTACGAGCACGACCGCCGTCGCGTGGATGATGAGCCTGGGGAGGGAACGCGTCATGTGACCACCGTACGGGCGGGCTTTGAGAGTTCCCTGACAAGCGGGAGCGCGAGCGCGACCGTCGCGCCGTCGATCTCCAGCCGCCCCCCGTGGCGCGCGGCGGTCGCCGCGACGATCGCCAGCCCGAGCCCGGACCCCGGCCGCCCGCCGGCCGCCGCGTCAGGGCCGCGCCAGAAGCGCCGCGGCGCCACTGGGGCCTGCTCCGCGGGGATCCCGGCGCCGTCGTCGGACACCGCGAGCACGGCCTCGTCGCCGCGCCGCACGAGCGACACGCGGACCTCGCCGTCGACCGGCCCGTGCACGCACGCGTTCTCGACGAGGTTGCGCAGCGCCCGCTCGAGCGGCCCGGCTTGCCCGCGCACCGCGAGCGGCGCGGTCTCCGTCACGACGACGCGCGGCTGGTCGGGAGCGCGCGCACGACGAGGCGCGCCGCCCGAGTCCGGCGCGGCGGCCGCCAGCGCGTCGAGCAACGGGCTCTCGCCGAGGCCGTGCTCCGGCGCGG
>DATHJG010000258.1:0-4738 GCA_035489875.1 Solirubrobacteraceae bacterium
GTCGCCGTCGACGTCCGGCGCGGCGCCCGGCCGTTCGTGCTGGACGGCGCGGGCGTACGCGGCGAGCCGCCGGCGCTCCGAGCGCCAGTGCCGCCGGAGCACGTTGCTCGCGATGCCGAGCAGCCAGGGCAGGGCGTGCTCCTGGGCCGCGTCATAGCGCCCGCGGGCCGCGAAGCCGCGGGCGAACGTCTCGGCGGTCACCTCCTCGGCGAGGTCGCGGCCGACCCGCCGCTGCACGAACGCGTGCACGGCGCCCACGTGGCGGTCGAACACGAGCCCGAAGGCGTGCGGCTCGCCGGTCGAGCGGCCGATCAGCTCCGCGTCGGTGCGGCGCGGGTCAGGAGTCGTCATGCCCCGTATTGCCCGGGGCCTCGGATCGAGTTCCCTCCCGTGCCCTCAGAGCTCGTACGGGAAGTCGGTCAGCGTCTCGTAGCCGTCCTCGGTCACCAGCACGAGGTCCTCGAGCCGGCAGCCGCCGTAGCCCTGGCGGTAGCAGCCCGGCTCGAGCGTGATCACGTCGCCCGCCAGCAGCGTGTCGGGGGAGCGGCTGAGCGCGGGGCGCTCGTGCACCTCGAGCCCGACGCCGTGGCCCAGCCCGTGGAAGTAGCCGTTGCGCAGCACCTCGCCCTCGGCCTTGGTGAGCTGCGTCGGCTTCCCGGCCGCGATGTACGGCTCGCACGAGCGGCGGTAGATCGCGTGCGCGTCGGCGCCGGCGCGCACCTCCGGGTAGACGAGGTCGAGCGACTCCTTGGTCAGCCGCCAGTACTCGGCCAGCTCGTCGCTCGGCGCCTCGCCGCCCGCCACGAACGTGCGCGTCATGTCGGCCCAGCAGCGCGAGGGGCGGTCGCGCGGCCAGATGTCGATGACGACCGGCTCGCCGGCCACCAGCTCGCCGTAGCCGGACTCGTGACCGTCCGCGGACTGCGGGCCGTGGGCGACGATGACGTCGCCCGGGAGGTCGCAGCCGAGCTCGTCGCACACCGCGGTCATCGCGTCGCGGATCTGCTCCGACGTGAGGCCCGGGCGCAGCTCGCGGATCAGATGCGCGGCGACGGCCATGGCGGCGTCGGCGGCGACCTGTGCGCGCCGGATGCCCGCGAGCTGCGCGTCGGTCTTCGCCCGCCGGCGGAGCACGAACCGCTCGGGCTCGACGTCGAGCACGATCCCGTTGCCGCGCAGGTGGTCGGCGACCGCGACCGGGAACTCGGGCGGGACCGCCGCGCGCTCCAGCCCGAGCTCGCGGCAGGCGCGCAGCGCGATCTCCAAGTGGAATGCGTGGCGCGAGATCCCGCTCGCGAGCAGCGCGTCGCCGCCCAGCGTGAACGGATCGAGGATGTCGACGCCGAGCGCGGCGACCTTGTCGGCGTCGAGCACGCCGACGGTCGCGGCGCGGCGGCCGTTCACCTCGGCGTACAGGAACGGGTCGATGATCCCGACCGGGATCGCGTGGAACAGGTCGGGCGACGTGTCGGGAGCTCCATAAAGGAGGAGGTCAGACAGGAGAGATCACCTCGTCGAGTCGCGCCAGCACCTCCGGCACGTGGCGCGTGTAGTGGTCGTAGTCGAAGATCGCGTCGAGATCGAGGTCCACGCCGGGCTCGGCCTCGAGCAGCGCGCGCAGCGGCGTCTGCGTGTCCCACGCCTGCTGCGCGAGCCGTTGCACGATGCGGTAGGCGTCGTCGCGCTGCATCCCGCCGGCGACGAGCGCGAGGAGGACGCGCTGGGAGAACAGCGCGCCGCACGTCAGCTCGAGGTTCGCGCGCATGCGGTCGGCGTGCACGGTCATGCCGCCGACGACCCGCTGCGCGAGGTGCTGCATGTAGTCGAGCAGGATCGTCGCGTCGGGCAGGATCACGCGCTCCGCGCCCGAGTGGGAGATGTCACGCTCGTGCCACAGCGCCACGTTCTCCACCCCCGCCTGGGCGTAGCCGCGCAGGACGCGCGCCAGCCCGGTGATGCGCTCGGTCGCGATCGGGTTGCGCTTGTGCGGCATCGCGCTCGAGCCCTTCTGCCCGGCGCGGAACGGCTCCTCCACCTCGCGCACCTCGGTGCGCTGCAGGTGGCGGATCTCAGTCGCGAAGCGCTCCAGCCCCGCGCCGGCGAGCGCGACCGCCTGCAGCACCTCGGCGTGGCGGTCGCGCGGCACGACCTGGGTGGAGACCGGCTCGCGCGCCAGCCCGAGCCGGTGCAGTACGCGCGCCTCGTACTCCGGGCCGAGCGTCGCGTAGGTGCCGACCGCACCGGAGATCGCGCCGGTCGCGGCCTGGTCGAACGCGCGCGCCAGCCGCTCGGCGTTGCGGTGCGCCTCGAACGCGAAGCCCGCGAGCTTGAGCCCGAACGTCGTCGGCTCGGCGTGCACCCCGTGGGTGCGGCCGACGCAGAGCGTGTCCGCGTGCTCGCGCGCGCGCTCGGCGAGCGCGGCGGCGAACGTGCGGGCGCCCGGGACGATCACGTCGCCGGCGCGGCGGAGCTGGAGCGCCAGCGCCGTGTCGAGCACGTCGGAGGACGTCAGGCCGTAGTGGATCCAGCGGCCGGCCTCGCCGGCGGAGGCGCCGAGCACGTCGACGAACGCGGCGACGTCGTGGTCGGTGACCTGCTCGCGCTCCTTCACCGCGTCGACCGTGAACGTGGCGGTGCGGATCGCCTGCAGGTCGGCCTCAGACGGGCCGTCGAGCGCCTCGGCGGCGGCGACCTCGACGTCGCGCCAGGCGGTCATGCGCGCCTCGTCGGTCCAGACGGCGCCGATCTCCGGCCGGGTGTAGCGCTCGATCATCGCTGGGTTATAGCTCCGCCGGTCATCCGGCGGCGATGCCGAAACCTCCAGTTTTGCGATGGAAAGTGGACAACAGGGCTATAGGGCGCGCCGCGCCGGACCGATGAGGTGCTCGATGCCCGCGCGCGCCACCGCCGTCCGCCTGCTCCTGCTGCTGCTCGTGGTCGGCGCGGCCGTCGCCGTCCACGTGGTCGGCTGGCCCCCGATCGCGTCCGCGCTCGTCGCGCTCCTCGCCTGGCTGCTCGGCGCGTCGCTGCGCACCGAGCGCCGCGCGATCGCGCTCGCCGAGCGGATGACGCAGAGCCTGCGCGAGAGCCAGACGGATCTCGCGCGGTCGAACGCCGAGCTGGAGCGCTTCGCCTACGTCGCCTCGCACGACCTGCGCGAGCCGCTGCGCACGATCACCGGCTTCCTCGGCCTGCTCCAGCGCCGCCACCGCGAGCGCCTCGACGACGAGGGCCGCGAGTTCGTCGATCTCGCGGTCGCGGGCGCGAAGCGGATGGACTCGCTGATCGCGGAGCTGCTCGAGTACTCGCGCACCGGCCGCAGTGAGACGACCGCCGAGCCGACCGACCTCCACAGCGCCTGGAGCGTCGCGGTGCGCAACCTGTCGGCGGCGGTCGCCGAGACCGGCGCCGACGTGACCTCCGGCTCGCTCCCGGTCGTGCTGGCCGACCGCGGCGAGATGGTCCAGGTGCTGCAGAACCTGCTCGGCAACGCGATCAAGTACGGCGGCGCCGCCCCGAGCATCCACGCCGAGGCGGTCCGTCGCGGCGGCGAGTGGGAGATCTCCGTCTGCGACGACGGGCCGGGCATCGACCCGCGCCACCACGACCGCATCTTCGTCCTGCTCCAGCGGCTGCACCGCCACGACGAGGTCGAGGGCACCGGCATGGGCCTGGCGATCTGCAAGAAGATCGTCGAGGGCCACGGCGGCCGCATCTGGGTCGAGTCCGAGCCGGGCGAGGGCGCCCGGTTCACATTCGCGTTGCCGGCGGCCGAGCCGGCCCGCGTCCGCGAGCCCGTACCGGCCTAGGCCTCCAAGATGCGCGCCGCCAGCACCGCCGCGTTGCGCGCGCTGTCGACGCCGACGCAGGCGACCGGCACGCCCGGGGGCATCTGCGCGATCGAGAGCAGCGCGTCCAGGCCGCCCGCGACGGACTTCGACGACGTCAGCGGCACGCCGATCACGGGCAGCGTCGTGTGGGCGGCGACCACGCCGGGCAGCGCGGCGGAGAGGCCGGCGCCGGCGATGATCACGCGCAGCCCGCGCATCCTCGCGTTGCGCGCGTAGTCGGCGACCACGTCGGGATCGCGGTGGGCGGACATGACGCGGACCTCGTGGCCGATCCCCCGCTGCTCGAGCTCCTTCGACGCCGCCTCCATCGCGGGCAGGTCGCTCTTGGAGCCCATCACGACGCCGACGCGCGGGGCGGCGACCTCGATCTCCGAGAACTCCTCCTCCACCTCGGCCTCGGCGAGCGCCTCGGGCGCCCCCTCGGCCGGCCTGGCGTGGCCTCGCTCCTCGGTCATTCCGCGATGTCACGGCGCAGCTGCGCGCCCTCGAAGGCGATCATGTCGGCGGCAGCATACGCGGCCGCCCGGGCGGCGGCGCGGTCCTCGCCGAGCGCGGTCACGCCGAGCACGCGACCCCCGGCGGTGACGATCTCGGCGCCGCGCTCGGCCGTGCCGGCGTGGAAGACCTCGACGCCCGCGGCAAGCCCGTTGAGCCCGGCGATCGCATCGCCCGACGACGAGCTCGCCGGGTACCCGCGCGAGGCGAGCACGACGCAGACGGCGGCACGCGGATCCCACTCCGGCTCGACGCCCGCCAGCCCGCCCGGCTCGGTCGCCGCCAGCAGCAGCGCGAGCAGGTCCGAGCGCAGGCGCGGCAGCACCACCTGCGTCTCGGGGTCGCCGAAGCGGACGTTGAACTCCAGCACCTTGGGCCCGTCGCCGCCGAGC
>DATHJG010000259.1:0-2267 GCA_035489875.1 Solirubrobacteraceae bacterium
GCCGCCGCCCAGCCCACCGCGGAGTTCGTGCCGCCCGACGTGGAGCCGGACGTCGTCGCCCCCGACGAGGAGCCCGCGGCGGACGAGGATGTGTTGGAGGAGACGCCCGACTTCCTCCAGGAGACGCCGGAGCACGACCGGCTCTGGTTCGAGCAGAAGCCTCCGCGCGACTTCGACTTCGATAACTAGTTCCGGTGCTCGACGTCCGGCTGACCGCGGTGAACTACGTGACCGATCACAGGGCAGCCTCCCGTCTGCGCTCCGGGAGTTAGCGTGGGCGCCCGCCGCTACACGCTGCTCGACGTGTTCACGTCGTCCCGCCTGAGCGGCAACCCGCTGGCGGTCGTCCACGACGCCGACGGCGTGCCGGACGAGCTGATGCACGCGTTCGCGCGCGAGACGCGGCTGTCGGAGACGTCCTACGTGCAGTCCTCGACCGCCGACGGCGCCGACTACCGCAACCGGATCTGGATGCCGGCCGGCGAGATCCCGTTCGCCGGCCACCCGTCGCTGGGCGTCGCCGCGGCCGTGGCGCGCGCACGCAGCGAGGGGAGCGTGACCTACACGCAGGAGACCGGGGCCGGGGTGCAGCCGATCGACGTCGACGTCGCCGACGGCGTCACCCACGTCTCGATGCTCCAGGAACCGGCGGTGTTCGGCGCGGAGCTCGATCCCGGCGACGTGCTCGGCACGCTCGGTCTCGACGAGGAGGACGCGGACCCCGAGCTGCCCTGCCAGGTCGTCTCGACCGGCCTGGAGCACGTGATCGCGCCCGTCCGCGACGCCGCCGCGCTGGGGCGCGTGTGGCGCGACCAGGACCGCATCGCCGCGCTGCTCACGCAGCACGGCGCGACCTGCCTGTACCTGGTCGCGCCCGAGCCCGAGGCCGGCACCGCGCGCGCCCGCTCGTTCTTCGCCGCCGCGGAGCCGGGCGAGGACCCGGCGACCGGCTCGGCTGCCGGGCCGCTCTGCGCCTACCTCGCGCAGCGCACCGCCACGCTGCGCGTCACCGTGACCCAGGGCGTCGAGATGGGCCGCCCGTCGCGGCTCGACTGCCTGCTCGAGGGCGACCGCGTCCGTGTGGGCGGCGACGCGGTCGTCGTGCTCGACGGCACCGTCTTCCTGGACACCTGATCGAATCGCCCCGACCGGCGCTTGACCGCGGCGCCGGGGCGGCCGATGCGAGGTCCAGAGCCGCTGGCTTCCCAGGAACGGGGGAAGGCGCACGGCTCGCCTCGCTCTCCCGACGAGGCTTCGCCGGACCAAGGCGGCGCGGGTGGCTCCTGCCCCGGAATGCCCGCGCCGCCCCGGCCCGCGGCGTGGCGCTCATCACTCCGGAAAGGTGGAGGCGAGGGGAATCGAACCCCTAACTCCGGCATGCAAGGCCGGCGTGTTCCCGTTAGCACCACGCCCCCGGTGCGGCATCAAAGGGTAGTGCCGCCACCCCGGCGCCGGACGCGTCATGCCCCCAGCGCCGGGGGAAGGGAGGGGTGGCGGCTGTCCCGGGGTAGCGGTCGTACGGCCCACCCTCGCGGGTGGACCTGGACGCGCCTCGCCCTGAACCTTTCGAAGCTCGTCTCCACAATGTAAAGCCTCCCGCCACGGAAGTCAGACCAATTCGTCACGAAACCCCCTGACCGGGGGTGAGCGCGTCGGTGCGCTCGGCGACGACGGCCGCCGTCGCGGCGTGGATGTCGACCGTGTCGCGGACGTCGTCGGCGTAGCCCCCGGCCAGCACCACGCACACCGGGGCGCCCGCCTCGAGCAGCCGGTCGAGCACCAGCTCGTCGCGCGCACGCAGCCCGGCCTTGCTGAGCGCGAGCCGGCCGAGCCGGTCGCCCTCCCACGGGTCGGCGCCCGCGAGGTAGAACGCGAACTCGGGCCGCGCGCGGTCGAGGGCGAAGTCGAGCGCCTCGCGCAGCGCGCGCAGGTAGCGCGCGTCGCCGGTGCCGCTCGCGATGTCGACGTCGAGATCCGACGGCACGCGCGAGAACGGGTAGTTGCGCGCGCCGTGGAGGGAGAGGGTGAACGTGCGCGGGTCCTCGGCGTAGATCTGCGCCGTCCCGTCGCCCTGGTGCACGTCGCAGTCCACGACCAGCGCGCGGCCGGCGGCGCCCTCCCGCCGCAGCGCCGCGAGCGCGACCGCGACGTCGTTGAAGAGGCAGTAGCCGCGCGCGAAGTCGTGCCCGGCGTGGTGCGTGCCGCCGCCGAGGTTCATCGCCACGTCGTGCTCGAGCGCATGGCGCGCCGCGGCGATCGTCCCGCCC
>DATHJG010000260.1:0-3797 GCA_035489875.1 Solirubrobacteraceae bacterium
CGTTGCAGTAGTGGCAGCGGTAGCGGTCCCGCTTGAGCACCTTGGCCTTGAGTTTGCGCCAGCGGTGCGTGCCCGTGACCTTGCTGCTGGGGCTGCGTCGGTCTCGCGGGGGATGCTGCGGGCAGGGCGTGAGGTTCGGGCAACCGGGCTCGGAGCAGACGCTCACGTGCGCTGGGCGTTGCGCTGCAGGTGGCGCTTGTGCTCAGCGGCGGCGGCCTTGGTCGCGATCTGGAGCTTGTCTTCCATGATGCGGGCCTTCTCGTACGCGTAGGCGCGTTGCTCGGGGGTGCCGCCGGTGCGGCAGGTGGACGCGTAGGTTTCCCAGGCGGCGTCGTACTCGTTGCGCGTCTTGAGCGGGACGCGTTCGAGGATCGCGGCGGTCAGCGTGTCCATGCGGGCCTCCGTGTCCGTCCGGATGGAAGTGGAGCGGCCCTGCCAGCAGGCGGGTGCCGGCAGGGCCGAGTGCCCGTGGTGCGGTCGGGCGAGGGGTCCGGGGTGCGCGGGCCAGTCAGTGGCGGGGGCTGGCGGGGCGTTCCCGGGCGGGAGGAAGCTGCGCGGATGTGGCGCCTTGAGCCCTGTGTTTAGGGTCGGTGAGGCGCGGAAGTGTTCGAGATCATACCCGCTCGGCGGCGGAACGCCTAAGCGGCCTTCCGGGCGCGGTTGACGTAGTACTGCGCGGTCGCGGGTTTCGTGCCCGGCAGGACCGCCGCGATCTGCCGCGCGCTCAGGCCCTCCTGCGCGAGTTGCCCGATCGTTACGCCGTCCATGGCGCGGCCGGTGTTCGGGTCTCGCTTGTACGCGATCCGGACCTTCACGACCTCGCGGACACCGGTGAGGAACGCCGCGGCGACCCTCGCTGCCTCCCAGCCCTCGCCCTCGTCGATCAGGCGCTCTTCCCAGTCCTGCCGTGACTCGCCTTCGGGGATTGGGTCGGTCCTGACGCGCGCCATGATCAGCGCGTTGGTCGCCTGCGCGATCACGTCCTCACGGGTGTGCGGTGCGGCGAGGATGTACCGGGCCCGCCAGTAGAGGTGCAGCGGCTCTGCCTCGTCCTCCGCCGAGCCCCACGCGCGTGGTGGGCAGTCGCCGCCGCCCGGCTTCTGGCGCGCCATGCTGCTGTTCCACTTGTACGTCGCGCCGTACGTCAGCAACTCGAGGTTGATCAGGACGCGGTGCATCCGCCGGTCCTGGGCGAGCGGGTCGATCGGCTCGAGGTCTTCGACGAGGGTGAGGCTCATGTGTTCTCCTGCCCGCTATGGGCCTTAGGGAGGGTGGGCGAGGTCAATCGGTGCAGCCTGGCCAGTCGGTGGCCGGGCGGTTGTCGGTTGAGCACGTCGCGTCGATCCCTCGCGCGACGGCAGGCGTCTGCCCGTACAGGACGACGCTCGTGACGTTCCGGCAGTCGCGGCGCTTGCAGATCCGGAGCTGGCCGTGCTGCCCGTTGACGGTCAATGGTTCCCAGTGCGGGATGCAGCCGACCTCGCGGCAGGTGCGCCCCTGGTGGGGCGCGGCGAGCGAATGCCGGGGCCATCTCACGTCACCGGCCCGCGTGCGGCAGTTTTGCGGCAGTCGGGTGCCGCGCACCAGCGGTTCAGGGCGGTTCCCGGGCGGTCCGGTATGGCTCTAGTCCGCGGAATCTGGCGGCACGGCATGGGGGTCGCTAGATGTGGTACATCGAGTCGCATTGGCTCTACGCGGGGGCTTGGTCGGGGTGTGCGGCAGGGATTGCGGCAGTCGGGTCCGGAATCGTGCCGCCAGCCGCCCGGGCGAGGTAGGCGTCGAAGAGGTCCGCGGCTTCGTCCTCAGCGCCGGGCATGAGGTGCCCGTAGAGGTCCATCGTGACCGCGATGTTCGCGTGCCCCATGAACGTCGAGAGGGCCTTCGCGTTGACGCCGGCGGCGATCATCAGCGACGCGTACGTGTGCCGCGCGTCGTGGAGCGTGAGGTCGGTGACGGTCTCGCTCATCCGACGGACCGCGCGGGGCGGGCCGTAGACGCGACCAGTCGCGCCCGACCACACGCGATGCTCGACGAGGACGTCGCGGAGGATCGCGGGGACCGGGACGCTGCGGCGGCCACGGTGGATCTTCGGCGCGATCTCCCCCTCCACGGCGTCCCACCCGTGCTCGACGCGGATCAGGCCGGCGGCGAGGTCGACGTTCTCCCACTTGAGCGCGACGAGCTCGCCGCGGCGCAGGCCCGCGTAGAGGGCGGTCGCCCAGAGCGCCCGGGTCGTGCCGGTGAGCCCGGCGAGCAGCTGGTCGGCTTCGCGCGGGTCGAGGTACCGGCGGGGCTTGGACCGGACGGCGGGAAGCTCAAGGCCGCGCGTGGGGTTCACGGTCGCGACGCCGCGCGTGATGGCGCGGCGGTAGAGCGCGCGCAGCGGCGTGACCGACCCCATGATCGTGGCGGGCGCGTGCCCTTCGGTGACGAGCCGGTCGACGAGCCGTTGTAGGTCGGGGTGGCGGATCTCGCGGAGGCGCTCCGGCCCGAGGGTTGGGAGGACGCGGAGGCGGAGCGATGCTTCGTAGCCGCGGATCGCGGCGGGCTTGTACGGGTCGCCGGATCGGTTCGTGACGTGCCCGAGCCGGGCGCCGGCGAGCCATTCGTCGACGGCTTCCTGGAGCGTGGGCCCGAGGTCGGTCGTGAGTTCGCCGCGCCGGATCGCCGTGATCGCGTCGCTGCGCCATTGCCGCGCGCCGCTGATCGTCTTGAACGTCCGGCGGAGGCGCCGGCCGGTGCGCCGGTCGTACGCTTCGGCTTGGAACCGGGGCTTGCAGGTGCACGGGTCGCGCGCGCACTTGCGCTGGTGGCGGATCGTGATGCCCTTGCTCATGACGCGAGCGTACGTGTCGCGGACTGCTCCGCCCACCGCTGGAGCTCGCTGACGGGGATGAGCCGGAGGCGGCCTTCCCGGATCATGCGGATGTTGGGTTGGACGTACCGCTCGAAGCTGTCGAGGCTCATGCCGAGCGACGCGGCGGCTTCGTCGCGCGTGAGCACGATCCGGGGGACCGGCGCGGTGACGGGCCGCTCGGTCACGGCCGGAGGAGTTCCTTCGCCCACGCGACAGCGGCGAGCGTCACGACAGCGCCGAGGAGGAACGGGAGCACGGTTAGTCTCACTCGTCCTCCTCGTCGTCGTAGGGCATAACGCTGATGCTGGTGAAGTTCCCGCCGGCGGCGATGGCTGCCTCGACGACGGGCGCCAGGTGGGCTGCGAGGGCCGTCCGGTCAAGGGCCGGGAATCGCATTGACAGGTTCACGAGCAGTTCGTCGCTCATCGCTCGCCGCCTAGCCTGGTTGCGCGTGAAAGCGACGGCATTAGGCGGTCCTCCGCAGCTCGTAGTCCATACCAGTCGAGGCGAACCGAACGTCGCGGCGCGCCAGCGGGCGCTGCGGCTCGTGATCGACGCGGTGATGCTACGCAGCATCGGCCAGGGGTCCATGCCGATCGGGGACCGCACCGTCATCCTCAAGCGCGGGGCCGCGCCCGCCGATCTGCCGCGCCGTGGCCGGCGAGTCCCGCTCGCGCCGTTCCCGTGGCCGGACCGGCTCCCAGATGGTGCCGGGGAAGTGGTCGGCGAGGATCTCGGCGAACCCCTCGGCGAAGGCTGAGCGCTCCTCAGTTGTCAGGCGCGGCTCGGTCACGGTCGGAGGAGTTCCTTCGCCCACGCGACAGCGGCGAGCGTGCCAGCAGCGCCGAGGAGGAACGGAACGGTTAGCGAGAGGCCGCGTGGAAGCGACGGCATCACGCGGCCCTCTTGGCGTGGTATCTCTCACGCTTCTTCTGGGCGC
>DATHJG010000261.1:0-4112 GCA_035489875.1 Solirubrobacteraceae bacterium
GCCGCCGCTCGCGCCTACGCCTGAGCGGGATGGACGTCGACGCCGTCTTCGCTGCGCTCGCGGACCCGACGCGCCGGGCGGTCATCGGCCGCTTCGCGCAGGAGCCGGCGAGCGCATCCCGCCTCGCCGGCGAGCTGCCGGTGACGCGGCAGGCGGTCGCCAAGCACCTCGCGGCCCTGGACCGCGCGGGGTTGGTGGCGTCGCGGCGCGAGGGGCGCGAGCTGCGCTATGCGCTGAACCCCGAGCCCATGGGGGAGGCGATGGCGTGGATGGCGTCGGTCGGCGCGCAGTGGGACGACCGCCTCGCGCGCCTGGCGCGCCGGGCCGCGTCGTGACAGAGGCGGCGCCGTCGCGGGTGTAGGCGGCGGGCTCGGGCGTCTACGTCAACGGCGGGCACTGAGGGGGAGGGTCGAGTGGCCACGGGCGGAACGCGGGGCGCTGGGGTACGGCGGGCATCGAGGGGGAGGGTCAAGTCGCCGCTAGCGGCAGAATCGGCCCGCCGACGTGCGGCTTCGGACCGTCGGACAGCGTCTGACCCCGTTTCGGTTCAACCGAGCGGCTGGGCCGACGGGACGCGCTCGGCGACCTCGGTGTCGGTGAGCGGGAAGTGGCAGGCGGCCACGTTGCCGCCGTCCTTGACCTCCAGCGCGGGCTCGACCGTCCGGCAGATCTCCTGCGCCTTCCAGCAGCGCGTGTGGAACCGGCACGCGGGCGGCGGGTTGGTCGGCGACGGCACGTCGCCGGTCAGCAACTGCCGCTTCTTCGTCGCCGCCAGCGCCGGGTCGGCGACCGGCACGGCCGACATCAGCGCGCCGGTGTACGGCATCCGCGGGTGGTTGTAGAGCTGGTCGGAGTCGGCCAGCTCGACGATCTTGCCGAGATACATCACCGCGACGCGATCGCACATGTGGCGCACGACCGAGAGGTCGTGGGCGATGAAGATCAGCGTCAGCCCGAACTCGCGCTGCAGGTCGCGCAGCAGGTTGAGGATCTGCGCCTGGATCGACACGTCGAGCGCGGAGACCGGCTCGTCGGCCACGATCAGCTTGGGCTTGAGCGCGAGCGCCCGCGCCACGCCGATGCGCTGCCGCTGACCGCCGGAGAACTCGTGCGGGTAGCGGTTGTAGTGCTCGGGGTTCAGCCCGACCGTGTCCATCAGCTCCTGGACCACGCGCTTGCGCTCGCCCTTGCCCTGGTGCATGCCGTGGATCGCGAACGGCTCGGAGATGATCGTGCCGACCGTGCGCCGCGGGTTCAGCGACGAGTACGGATCCTGGAAGATCATCTGCATCTCGCGCCGCAGCGGCTTGACCTCGCTCGACTTCAGCGTCGCGATCTCGCGCCCGTCGAAGCGCACGGAGCCCGACGTCGGCTCGAGCAGGCGCAGCAGCAGCCGCGCCGTGGTCGACTTGCCGCAGCCGCTCTCCCCCACGATCCCGAACGTCTCGCCGCGGCGCACGTCGAACGACACGCCGTCGACCGCGTGCACCGCGCCGAGCTGGCGCCGGACGAGGTAGCTGCCCTTGATCGGGAACTCCTTGACGAGGTCGCGGACCTCGATCAGCGCGTCGCCCTGCGTCGGCACGGGCCGGGCGTCCGGTTGGCTGGCGTCGACGGTCATTCGACCGTGTCCCCCATCGGCACCGCGGCGCGCGCTCGCTCGGGCAGCTCGCCCGTGCGCAGCCGCCCCCACAGGTCGGCGCGCGTCTGCGGCGCGAGCAGGCATGCGACCTCGTGGTCGGACTTGCCGTCCACCGGCTCGAGCGGCGGGTCGACGTGCTTGTGCCGCTCGCGCACGAACGGGCAGCGCGGGTGGAACGCGCACCCGCTGGGCCGTGTGATCAGCGACGGCGGGCGGCCCTCGATCGGCACCAGCTCCTCGCCCCGCGGCGTGTCCATGCGCGGGATCGAGCGCAGCAGGCCCCACGTGTACGGGTGCTGCGGCGCCGCGAACAGCTCGGTCGTCGGCGCCCGCTCGACGACCCGGCCGGCGTACATCACCGCGATCTCGTCGGTCACCTCGGCGACGACGCCGAGGTCGTGGGTGATCATGATCACCGCGGTCCCCGTCTCGGCCTGGAGCCGCTCGATCAGCTCGAGGATCTGCGCCTGGACGGTCACGTCGAGCGCGGTCGTCGGCTCGTCGGCGATCAGCAGCTTCGGCTCGTTGATCAACGCCATCGCGATCATCGCCCGCTGGCGCATGCCGCCCGAGAACTCGTGCGGATACGCGTCCACCCGGCTGCGCGGCTCGGGGATGCCGACGAGCTGGAGCATCTCGATGGCCTTGTCGCGCGCCGCGGACTTGGACACGTCGTGGTGCGCGCGCACGGCCTCGACAAGCTGGCTGCCGACGCGGTAGAACGGGTGCAGCGAGGAGAGCGGGTCCTGGAAGATCATCGCGATCTCCTCGCCGCGGATCTTGCGCAGCTCGTCCTCCGGCATCTTGAGCAGGTCGCGCCCCTCGAACAGCACCTCGCCGGAGAACGTGGCGTTGACCGCGCGCGTGAGCCCGAGCACGGTGAGGTTGGAGACGCTCTTGCCGGAGCCGGACTCGCCCACGATGCCGAGCGAGCGCTGCGCGTCGACGGAGAACGAGACGCCGTCCACGGCGCGGACGATGCCGTCGTCGGTGTCGAACTGGACCGCGAGGTCGCGGACTTCGAGCAGCGGCACGGCTAGTACCGCACCCGCGGGTCGAGGAAGGCGTACAGGATGTCCACGATCAGGTTCATGATGACGATGAAGAAGGCTCCGAACAGCACGGTGCCCTGCACGATCGGCAGGTCGCCGCGGTTGATCGCGTCGAACGCGAGCCGCCCGACGCCCGGGATGTTGAAGACGGACTCCGTCAGGATGGCACCGCCGAGCAGGATGCCGATGTCGAGTCCCAGCACGGTGACGACGGGTGTGATCGCGGAGCGCACGCCGTGCTTGAGCACGACCCTCCGCTCGCGCAGCCCCTTGGCGCGCGCCGTGCGGATGTAGTCCTCGTTGAGCACGTCGAGCAGCGACCCGCGCAGCAGGCGCGCGTAGACCGCTGCGAACGCCGTCGCGAGCACGAACCACGGGAGGATCAGCGCCTCGAACCACTTGACCGGATCCTCCGAGAACGGGACGTACGCGCCCTGGCCGCCCACGAAACCTAACCCGAACACCCCGAAGTCCGGCGCGAACAGGTACAGCGCCACGAGGCCGAGCCAGTACACCGGCGCAGAGATCGCCACGAGCGAGAGCCCGATCGCCAACCGGTCGAAGATCGTGCGGTGCCTGACCGCGGAGATGATGCCGATCGAGAGGCCGAAGAACAGCCAGACGACCACGCCGCCGATCGTGAGCGAGATCGTCGCCGGCAGGTTCTGCCTGATCTGGTCGAGCACGTCGACGTTCGAGACGTAGCTGCGGCCGAAGTCCTGGTGGACGAACACGTCCCAGATGTACGTGCCGAACTGCTCGTACTTCGGGCGGTCGAGGCCGAGCTCCACGCGGATCCGCTCGATCACCGCGGGCGTCGGCTGGCGGCCGGCGCGCAGCGCGGCCGGGTCGGTCGACGGGAAGACGTTGAAGACGATGAAGGTGACTGCGCTGACGAGGACCAGCAGCAGGACCATGCCGGCGAGGCGGCGGATGATGTAGCGGGCCATGAGTGGCTAGGTGGAGAAGGAGAGCGCCGTGCCGGCCCGCCGCGGGAGCGGCGGGCCGGACGGCAGATGGATCAGAACCGGAGCTTCCCTACTTGACGGAGGTGAAGGTCCAGTCCCAGGTGGTGCTGTACGCGTTCTGCACCCCGCGCATGTTCGGCGAGATGGCCACGGCCTGGTAGTCCCACATGTACGGGATCGCCGGCGCCTGGTCGACGACCAGCTTGTTCGCGGCGGCCCACGCCTGCGCGCGCGCAGCGGGTTCGGTCTCGAGCTTCGCGTCGTCGATCGCCTTGTTGACCTCCGGCACGTCGAGCTCGGGCCAGTTGGAGTTCTGCGTCGGGGGAATGTTCTCGCCGTTGAACGTCGGGTCGATCATCGTCTGCGGGTCCGAGAAGTCCTTCGACCAGCCCACCGACGGGCAGACGTTGGCCTCGGAGGCCGGCACGTTGCAGAACTTCGTGAACATCG
>DATHJG010000262.1:0-4286 GCA_035489875.1 Solirubrobacteraceae bacterium
CGTCTTCCACGTCCTGCTGCGCTACGCGCGCGAGGATCGCGTCGAGGACGTGCAGGAGGCGCTGCCCGAGCTGACGCGCGTCGTGCTCGCCCCGTTCTGCGAGCCGGCCGAGATCGAGGCGGTGGTCAGCTTCGGCGGTCAGGCCGCAGCGTGATCGTCCGCTTGAGCGTCTTCGCCTCCTTCCCACCCTTGGGCGTGAACGCGACGGTCACGCGCGTCGAGTAACGGCCGCGCCGGGCCAGCGCCCGGCGGCTGCCTTCGCGCAGCCACGCGACGGCGTCCACGACGGAGCGCTGCCCGACCGCGCGGCGGAGCGGTCGGATTCCCCTGCCCGACAGCGTCAGCCGGCCCGGCCCGACGCCGCTGACCGTCAGCCGGGCGCTCGTGCGGCCGGCACTGAGGCGGGCGACCTTGAAGCCGCACCCGGTCGCATGCATCGGGAGGCGCTTCACGCTCCGCTTGCCGTTGTGGCCGTCGAAGGTCACATCGCTGAACTGCTGCGCCGTGCACAGGTTGCGGTTGGAGGCGAGCACGCCGTGCTCGCCGCCGTCGATCGCCAGGTCGAACCGGCTGATCGGCGCGTCCGGGATGACGGGGAACGTGGTCACGAGATGGTCGTCCTCGACCGTCGAGTCCGCCCACACGTCGAGCGCGATCTCGCCGCGCAGCGCGACCCACAGCTTCGGCAGCGTGCGGCGCACCTGGCCGGTGGCCGTCCGCCGCAGCCCCTCGACGAAGTAGACCGGTCCGGTGAGCGGCCGGCTGAGCGCCGGGCTCTCGGCCGACGCCCGGCCGATGATCGAGCCCTCCGGGCACTGCTTGGCCTGCGCCTGCTCGGGCTTGCACAGCGCCTGCGCGTTGTCGGGGTCGAGCGCGACGCTGAGCGGGAGCCTGACCGCGACTCGCTTCAGGCCCGCCTCACCGCGGGCCTGCGTCAGCGTCGCGCGCACGCCGGGGTGCCGGCCCACCTTCGTCTCGCGGACGTCGCCCGCGAGCGCGAGGCTCAGCGCCGGGCGCAGCGGCAGCGCGGCGCAGCCCTGCGCCTGATAGGGCGCCTGGAGCTGCGCGACGGTGCCCGCCACGCCGGTGACGGCGACGCCGACCGTCATCGGGTCGCAGCTCGTGGCGTTGAACGTGAACCCGGGCCGGTCGAGCGTGATGTTGATCGTCTTGAGCCGCAGCGGGACGCCCTCCAGGATCGTGGGGAGCGGGTCGGACGGCACGCTCAGCTCGGCGGTGGTCGCGTCGACGTGGATCGGCGCGCGCACGACCACGGTCCCGAGGTCGAACGGCCCGGCGATCGCCCGCACGACGACCGCGAGGCTGTACGGCGCGCCCTTGTACGGGCCGCCGAGGAAGACCTTGCCGGGCAGCGTGAACGGCTGCGAGCCGGCCCCGGCCGCGACCGTCGTCGTGCCGACCTGGCTCTCGGCGCCGCACGTGCCGGCGGCCGCAGCCGCATCGGCGCACGGCGGCACGCTGCCGACCATGCCGAGCAGGCCGGGCGGCATGTCGACCGAAAGGCCGCTGAGGTCCTGGTCGCCGTCGGCGCGCCGGAGCGTCAGCGTGAACGGGCTGAACTCGCCGGCGAGCGGGTTCAGCGTGCCCGCCTCGAGCGTGGGCGCGAACGGCTGCGCGCCGCCGCAGCCGTCGACCTCGAACGTCGAGCTCGGCCGGACGGTCGCGCCCGCGTAGGGCATGAGCTCGGTCGTCGTCGTCTTGGCCCCGCAGGTCTGCGGGTTCGCCAGCGGCGCCCGCGGCCCGCCCTTGAAGCGCACCTTCAGCTCGCTGAACGGCAGCTGCGGCGTGTTGTCGAACACCGCGGTGACCTGGCCGGTGCGCTCGTCGGGATGCACCGTGCCCGGGATCTTGACCACGAGCCCGTGGCCGCGCACGACGATCATCAGCCGGAACAGCTGGTCCGGCGTCGGCGAGCGGAGGTACACCTCGCCGGTCAGGTCGTCGGGCAGCAGCGGCGTGGTGACCGCGACCGTCCCGATCTTCGAGGCGTCGGGGCACGCCGGCTCGACGGTCGTGCCGAGCCTCGCCTGCTCGTCCGAGCACCCCTCGAGCCCGCTCGCCGACGGCGGCGAGATCGCGACGCCCTCGGGCAGCGTCACCACGGCCTTGCGCAGCTGCGGCGTCGCCAGCCCGTCGGGGTCCTGGTTCTGCGGCACGCGCAGGTCGACGTCGTACGCCGACGGCGTGTCGCGCGTCGACGTCTGCGGGCGCAGGTCGATGCTCGAGTCGAACTGGAGCCGCTCGCAGCCCTCGAGCGCCGGGAGCGTGCTGGACGCCTCGACCCAGCGATCGGGCGTCTGCCACGAGCGCATGCGGATGCGCGTCGTCAGCGCCTCGTCGCAGCGCGCCGGCAGCGAGAGGAACGGCCGCCGCGGCTCGGGGCTGGGCGCGGTGCTGAAGTCCGGTCCCGCGAACCGCTCGGCGTCGTGCGCCGGGTCCGCGGGGACGCCCCACAGCGTCAGCCGGGTCGCGTAGATCGGGAGCGCCTGGTTGGCGTTCTCGATCGTGGCCCGCAAGCCGTGGTCGCCGTCCGTGCGGGCCGTGACGGCGATCCGAACCACGACGCCGATGACCGCAAAGGCGAGCACTGCCGTCTCCCCGTCCGCCGTCGTCATGTTGTAGACGGCAGTGGGGAACTTGCCGCCGAACGGGGTCGCCGGGACGGGGCTCAGCTGCACGTACGCGATCCCGACCTGCGACTCGAGCGGGCAGAAGCCTTCTCCGACGGCGAGCTGCTCGGGCGTGCAGCGCGGAAACGCTTCCGGATTGCCGTAGAACCCCGCGGGCAGATCGACCTGGACGTCCCTGAGCTGCTCGTCCGGGAGTGTCGCACCGCTCGGCGACGTGGCAGTCGTCAAGCGGAAGTCCGTCGTGAGGTCGCCGTGCGCACCGGCCTGGCTGACGGTGGAGTACGACGAGAGCGGCGGGAGCAGCCCGGACCCCGTGAAGTCCACCGCAGGGGCCGGCGCATGGAAGAGGCTGGAGTACGACTCCATGCCGAAGGCCGCACGAGCGGGTGCGGCGGCACCGAGCCCTGCGAGCGCGAGCACGCTGAGCATGACGAGCACTCGGGCACCACGCCGGGCCGAGGACATCGGAGCGGCGAGCATCGCGATCCCCGGCACGCTCATCGCGACGCCCGCTTCAGGGTCAAGGTCGTATGGTCGCGCTCAGCGGCGCCTCTCACGCGCACCTCGATCCGGATCCGCAGCGACCGGCCGCGTCGCAGAGCACGTCGTGCCGCCGCGGACAGCTCGAGTCGCACGCGAGCGGTGACCGGCCCCGTCTGCTCCACCGCTCGGGTCGTTGAGCCGAGCGTTCGCATCCGGCCGCCGAGCCGCCCGGTGGCGCGGACGATGATCGTCCCGCCCCCCGAGATCCGAACGGGCAGCGTCGATGCGCCGTCGTGCGCCAATCGCCGCTTGGCCGGCGCGCTGAGGCGGAGCAGCTGGATGTCGCGTGGCGTCGCGGGCGATGGAACCGCGTTGCCAGACGGGCCCGTGACACCGCTGTTCGGGGCGAGCAGGCTGGGCGGCGGCGGGACAAGGCCCTGGCAGGCGTCGCTCTCGCACGGGGTGGGCGGCGGCTCGGGTGGCGGGAAGCCGCCGCCGGTGCGCGCGACGTAGAGGTCGAGCACGCCGTTGTCGGTGTCCTGCGGGAGCAGGCCGGCGCGCGTCGTGAAGAAGACGCTGCGGCCATCATCGCTGTTGTCGGCGACGTAGCTGTCGTACGCGCTCGTCCCCGACGAGAGCAGCGACACGGCGCCGTCGTCGTACTCGTAGACATCGGCAGCGTCCGTCTGGTCGTCCGGCAGCAGCCGATCGGCCGACGCGAAGTAGAGGCGACCGTCGTCGGCGAGGTTGCGCGGCGCGCTGAGCTGAGGCGAGATCGTCCCCACCGGCCTGTCCTCGAGGTTCGCCGGGCCGCCAGACGGCGTGCCGTCGGGCCGGCACGACGCGCAGCTGAGCGCGTCGCTCCCGGCGTCGTAGAGGTACAGCGCCGCGTGATCGTCGTTCGGCGCGTCGGCGATGGACGAGGACGACGTGATCGCGGCGTACGAGCCGTCACGCGACACGCGTGCGATCGCGCCGTCCGCTCCCGGGGTGTCCGGTCCCACCGTGGCGACGAACGTCAGCTGCCCGTCGGTCCAGTGATAGGCGTAGCGGCAGATCGTCACGCCACACGGCGCGCGCTGCCCGGCTGTCGCCTCGGCGGGACCGGACACCCCGGGAGCGGACGGCGCGATCGCACGCGTGTCGCGTGAC
>DATHJG010000263.1:0-3523 GCA_035489875.1 Solirubrobacteraceae bacterium
CCGTTCGGCGTCATCGAGCGCCGCGAGGAGGACGGGCGGGCGTGGAAGTGCACGCTCTGCTACGACCGGTTGAAGGACGGCATGGAGCCCGCGTGCGCGAAGGCGTGCCCGACCGACTCGATCCAGTTCGGGCCGCTCGACGAGCTGCGCGTCCACGCATCCGGGCGCCTCGAGGAGGTGCGGGCCGCGGGCGAGCCGGACGCGCGCCTGTACCTCGACGACCCCGGCGACGGCGTGCACGGCGGCGGCGCGTTCTTCCTCCTGCTCGACGAGCCCGAGGTCTACGGGCTGCCGCCCGACCCGGTCGCGCCGACGCACCGCCTCGGGACGATCTGGGGCGCGGTCGGCGGCGCGGCGGCCGCGATCGCGCTCGGCGTGGCGGCGGCGACCCTCGGGGCGGAGCGGCGCCGGCGATGACCGACCGCGAGCCGCTCCGCCGCACGTGGGCAGCAGCGACCCGGTGGGGCAGCGAGCGCGAGCCGTTCCGCCGCACGTGGGCGGCCACCCCGTGGGGGAGCGAGCGGCCGGGCACGCCGACGACGGGCGGGCCGACGATGGCGCAGGCCGAGACGGTGCCGAGCGCGCCCGCGGCGACGACGCCGACGTGGTCCGGCCGGCAGCGCGGCGGCGACGGACGCGAGGTCGTGCCGCGCGCGCGGCCGACCTCCTACTACGGCCGCCCGGTCATCAAGCCGCCGCCGTGGAAGCCGCCGCTCATCGCCGGGTACTTCTTCGCCGGCGGCCTCGCCGGCGCGTCGGCGGCGCTCGGCGCCGCCGCGCACGTCGCCGGCAACCGCCCGCTCGAGCGCCGCGCCTGGGCCGCCTCGCTCGCGGGCCTCGCGGTCAGCCCGCCGCTGCTGATCGCCGACCTCGGCCGCCCGGCGCGCTTTCTCAACATGCTGCGCGTCTTCAAGGTCACCTCGCCGATGAGCGTCGGCTCGTGGGTGCTCGCCGCCACGAGCGGCGCGGTCGTGGCGGCAGCGGCGCCTTGCTTCGTGCCGCGCGTCCCGCGCTGGGTGGGCGATGCCGCGGCGCTGCCCGCGGGCGCCCTCGGCACGCTGCTCGCCTCCTACACCGGCGGCCTGCTCGCCGACACGTCGGTGCCGGCGTGGCACGAGGCGCGCCGCGAGCTGCCGTTCGTGTTCGCCGGCAGCGCGATGGCGAGCGCCGGCGCGGCCGCGCTCGCCCTGACGCCGCCGCGGCACGCCGAGCCCGCGCGGCGGCTGCTCGTCGCCGGGGCGGCGGTGGAGACGATCGCGAGCCGTGCGATGGAGCACCGCCTCGGCGAGCTCGCGCGGCCGTACCGCAGCGGCGGCTCCGGGCGCCTGGCGCGCGCCGCGCTCGCGGCGACGGCGGCCGGCGCCGCCACCGCGGCGGCCGCCGGAGACCGCCGCGGGGGCGGCGTCGCCGCCGCCGTCCTGACCCTCGCGGGCTCGGCGCTCCAGCGCTTCGCCGTGCTCGAGGCGGGGCTCGCCTCCGCGCGCGACCCGGATGCGACGACCGTCCCGCAGCGCCGGCGGCTCGACGCGCGCGGCACGGGTCAGTAGCCCGCTCCAGTGGATCGTGGTGCCCGTGTCGTGCGCCCGCGGTGGCTAACCCGGTACGTTCATGTGCTCGACGTGCCGCGCGCGGAAGAACGCGGCGAGCGATGCTGCGAGCGTGGCGACGACCGAGATCGCCCAGACCTCGAGCATGATGTCCAGCACGCGGCCGGGCGTCGTCACCGGGTTGGGCATCTGCGAGCTGACCGTGGTCAGCTGCGCGGACACCCAGAACAGGGCGCCGCCCACGTCGTCGAAGCCGGAGTTGCGGTGGTCGTGCTCGAAGACGTACATCAGCACGGTGGCGACCGCGTCGATGAGCAGGGTGGCGGCGACCAGGAACGTGAGCCGGCTGCGCAGGATGCGATGGGTGTGCGACTCGCCGCGCAGCACCATCCTGACCTCGGAGGCCATGTGGCGCATCCCGGGCGGTGGCGTCTCCGGCGATCCGGGCGGAACCGGCACGCGACTCACCGTAAGCGATGCCGCGGCGGCGGGCGGGGCGCGGTGCGCCAGGAGCGCCCCGCCCGGCCGACGTCAGCTACGGCCGGGAGGCCGGGACGATGTTGTTGTTGACGCGGAAGAAGTTGTCCGGGTCGTACGCGGCCTTGACCTCGGCCAGCCGCCGCAGGTTGCGGCCGAACGCCGTATCCACGCCCGCGCTCGCCGCCTCCTCCCCGGACAGGCCGGTGAAGTTGAGGTACACGTCGCCGGTGCCGTAGCGGGAGATCTCCTCCCACGCCGACCGCACCCACGCGACGCCGTCGGCGTCGGAGACCTCGTCGGTCCACATGCCGTCGATCGAGAGCATGTACGGCGCGGTGCGCGTCGCGAACGCGGTCGCCTCCGGGTCGACGTCGGCGATCGCGCCGCCCATGTGGAACATGTTCACCAGCGTGAGCGGCGCCGGCCGGTCGAGCGCCTTGGCGGCGACGACGTCGATCGCCGCGTCGCTGAGCCGCTCGAGGTACTGGGACTTCCAGTACGCGTGCAGGACGTTGCGCGGGAACAGCCCGTCGAAGCCGGTCTGCACGCCGATGTACGGGGTCGGTCCCGACATGTCGAACAGCGGCGTGCCGAGCTCGCGCAGCGGCCTGGTCGCCTCCATCCCGGCGTCGATGTCGCCCGCGTAGACGCCGCCGACGATGACGACGGGGCGGTCATGCATCGCTTCGGGCATCTCCGGGTTGGCGGGGAACGTGAGCGAGACGCACACCGACGTGACCTCGTTCGGGGCGCTCTCGACGTAGTCGCGCCAGCCGCGCATGACCTGGGCGATCTCCTCGAGCGGGTAGAACGTCGCCGAGAACGCGACGTCCGGGCCGAGCTCGTGCAGCCGGAACGTGAACGAGGTGACCACGCCGAAGTTGCCGCCGCCGCCCCGGATCGCCCAGTAGAGGTCGGGGTGGGAGTGCTCCGAGGCGGTGCGGACCTCGCCGTCGGCGCACACGACCTGGGCCTCGACGAGGCTGTCGCAGGACAGGCCGTGCTTGCGCCGGAGCCAGCCGTAGCCGCCGCCGAGCGTCAGCCCGGCGACGCCGGTGTCGGACACGACCCCGCCCGGCGCGACGAGCCCGAACGCCTGGGTCTCGCGGTCGACGTCGGCCCACAGCGCGCCGCCCTGGACGTGGGCCAGCTTCCGGTCGCGGTCCACCTGCACGCCGGACATCGGCGCGAGGTCGAGCAGCATGCCGCCGTCGATGGCGGACAGCCCGGCGATCGAGTGCCCGCCGCCGCGGACGGCGAGCGTGAGGCCGTGGTCGCGGGCGAAGTTCACCGCGGCCACGACGTCGGCGGTCCCCGAGCAGCGGACCGCGATCTTCGGCCGGGCGTCGTGCATCGCGTTGAAGACCTCGCGAACGTCCGCGTACTCGGGGTCGCCGGACCGGATCGCCGTCCCGCGCAGCTGCGCACGCAGCGTCTCGACCGCGCCATCCGTGAGCGCGGTCAGGGGTGCCGTCGTCGTCATGTCGTCCTCCGTT
>DATHJG010000264.1:0-4514 GCA_035489875.1 Solirubrobacteraceae bacterium
CGAGCAGCGCACGGCATGGAGTCGACATGCCGATACTGACTATCACCGCCCGCGCCGGCGTGCTCAGCGGTGGCCGCGCCCGTCGACTTCGATGTCCGCCCAGACCAGCCGGTGGTCGGACGTCGGGAACCCGTTGACCGGCGTCCAGATCGGGTCGTACACCCCGGTGAGGCGGAACAGCGGGTCGGCCTGCACGGGCCAGAACACCGCGCTGTCCTCGATCTCCATGCCCCGCCGCGGCAGCACGTAGTCGGCCCGCAGGTTGCCCGGCGCGCCGTCGGTGAAGTCCGCCGTGTCGAACTTCGGGTCGCTGCGGTGCGTCGCGTTCGCGCCGCCCTGGAGCGCCGTGGCCTCGACCGCGCCGGCGCTCGTCGGCGCGACGCGCGCGTTGACGAGCGGGTGGTCGAGCAGCTGCTGCGCCGCGCCCGGGATGCTGTCGCCGTCGAGCGGATCCGAGTTCTGGTCGCCGGCGATCACGAACTGCGCACCGGGCTCCAACCCACCGCGCCGGCCGCCGTCGTCGTCGTAGATGTAGCGATTCCGGGACGGCGCCGAGATGTAGTCGGCCCAGAAGCGGATCTCGTCGAAGTTGCGCCGGCCGTTGCGATCCTCGGTCCCGTCGAACACCGGCGGCGTGGGGTGGGCGACGAGGAAGTGCACGGTCTCGTGGTCGATCCTGATCGGCACGTCCCAGTGGCTCTTGGACGACAGCCGCAGGATGTCGACCTCGTCGGGCGAGTAGAACGGCGTCGGGATGCGGTTCCCGGGCATGTCCTTCCAGAGGAAGTGCTGGAACGTCCGCGCCCCGCGCTTGTCGATCGGGTACTTCGAGTAGACGACCATCCCGTACTGACCCGGGAAGTCGCCGAAGCCGAACGCGTCGTTTCCGGCGGTCGGGATTTCGCCGATCTTGCCGTTGTTGTCGAGATCCTTGCCGGTCGGGATGCCGGTGTTCGACGGCGCGACGAACGCGTACGGGTACGTGATCGGGGCCGCGCCGTTCTGCGAGACCTCGAGGAAGTTGTCGCGGAACAGGTCCGCGGCCGCGGGGTCGAAGTCGAACTCGTTGATCAGGAGCACGTCCGGGCGCGCGCGCTGGATCACCTCGGCGACGTTGCGCGCCTGGCGGCGGAAGACGTCATCGACCTCGGGATGCGACAGATGGTCGACCAGGTTCCCGGCCGCAGGCCGGTTCAGCGACGCGTTGAACGTCGCGAAGCGCACGTCGTCGGGCTGCTTCTCGCGCGCCTGGGCGGCCTGCGGCGCGAACAGCAGCGCCGCGACGAGCATCACCAGCATTCGCTGCATCGGGTCTCCCTCCGGTTTCTGGAACGGCGCAAGTCGTACCACTCGGCCGACGCGGCGGTTGTGAACGAGCTGATCGAGCGGCTGCAAGATCCCCTGCAGCCGGAAGGGTTCCCCCGTCCTCTCACTAGGGTCCTGTGCTGCTCGGGGGCGTGGGTCGCTGCTCGCGCGCTTGTCGATGGTCACCTTTCCCCGTCGCCTCATCCCGCTGGTGCTCGCCGCGCTGCTCGGCGCGGGTGCGCTGGTGGCCGGCACGAGCCAGCCGGCCGCCGGGCAGGCCAGCCTGGACAGCGAGCGCGCCGCCGCCGACCGGCTGCGCGCCGCGGTCGCCGCCGAGAGCGCGCGGATCTCCGCGACGCGCGACGGGCTCGCGGACGCCGAGCGCCGGCTCGCGGTGCTGGATGGGCGGGTGCGCGAGCGCGTGCGCGAGCTGCAGTCCACGCAGGAGGAGCTGATCCACTCGCGCATCCGCCTGACCAAGCTGCAGCGCCGCGAGGCCGCGGCGAAGCGCGAGCTGGCCGCGAACCTCGTGGCCGCCTACAAGGCCGGGCGGCCCCAGCTCGTCACGATCGTGTTCAGCTCGACCGGGTTCGGCGACCTGTTCGACCGGCTCGAGTTCCTCAAGCGCCAGTCCGAGAGCAACGCCGAGATCCTCGACCGCACGCGCGTCGCGCGCGCGGACGTCGTGGTCCAGACCAGGAGCCTCGAGCGGCTCCGGACGCGCTACAGCGAGCTGGCCAAGACGGCGATGGCCGAGCGCGACCGCGCCGACGTCCTGCGCAACGCGCTGCTCGACCGCGAGGCCGCGCAGCTCGCGCGGCTCGACGGCGCGACCAGCCGACTTGCCACGGTGCGCACGCGGATCAGTCGCCTGCAGCGCCGCCAGGCGGCCGCCGCGCGGCGCGCGTCGAACGCGGCGACCGCGACGGACCAGGCGCCTCCCCCGTCCGGCGGCGGCGGCGACGTCGTCGCCCGCGTGGTCGCGGCCGCGAACCAGATCGCCACCACGCCATACGTGTGGGGCGGCGGGCACGGCGGCGCCAGCGGCGGCTACGACTGCTCCGGCTCGATCAGCTACGCGCTCGCCGCCGGCGGCCTGCTGTCGAGCCCGCTCGACTCGACGGGCTTCATGAGCTGGGGCGAGGCGGGGCCGGGCCGGCGCATCACGGTCTACGCCAACGCCGGCCACGCGTTCATGATCGTGGACGGCCGCCGCTTCGACACGAGCGCCCTCTCCGGCGGCGGCACGCGCTGGACGTCGGAGTCGCGCAGCACGGCGGGCTTCGTCGCGCGCCACCCGCCCGGTTTCTGACATCGTGTCGGAATCGTGCACGGCCCCGACCTGAGGAGCGCTCAATGTCGCTGACCTTCCGCCGCTCGGCGACCGCGCTGCTCGCGGCCGCCGCGACGCTCGTCCTCGCGCACCCCGCCGCCGCGGCGGGCAAGCGCGACGTGCTCGTCGTGAGCAACAACTGGGCGGGCACCGCGGACCTCGTCGACCCGCACACGTTCAAGCGGATCAAGCGGCTGAACGTGATCCCGGACGCCGCGCAGCGCGTGGCCGAGATCGAGGTCGATACGACGGCGAAGTTCTTCTACGACAGCGTGCGGGCGCTCATCGGCGAGGGCCACAACCAGTACGTCGACGACGGCTTCGTCTCGCGCGACGGCCGGGTCGTGTACTTCTCCCGCCCGAGCTTCGCCGACGTCGTCGCGATCGACGTCAAGAGCGGAAAGCTCCGCTGGCGCACCCACGTCGACGGCTACCGCGCCGACCACATGGCGCTCGCGCCGGACGGCCGGCGGCTGCTCGTCTCCGCCTCGACGGAGAAGACGATCGACGTGCTGGACACCGGCGACGGCGAGATCGTCGGCCGGATCGCGTCGGGCGACTCGCCGCACGAGAGCAACTTCTCCCACGACGGCAAGCGGATCTTCCACGCGAGCATCGGCACGGTCTATACCGACACCGACGACGCAGCGCAGGACGCGACGAAGGGCGAGCGCGTCTTCGAGATCATCGACGCGCGCACGCTGAAGGTCACCAAGACGCTGAACATGGGCCAGAAGCTCGCCGAGGCCGGCTATCCGGACATGAGCGCGGCGGTGCGGCCGATGGCGCTCTCGCGCGACGAGCGCTTCGTCTACTTCCAGGTCTCGTTCTTCCACGGCTTCGCGGAGTACGACCTGCAACGGGACCGCGTGACGCGGCTCGCCGAGCTGCCGCTCAGCGACACGGCCAAGGGCCTGTCGCGCCAGCAGTACCTGCTCGACTCCGCCCATCACGGCCTCGCGATCAACCCCAAGGGCACCAAGCTCTGCGCGGCCGGCACGATGTCGGACTACGCGGCGATCGTCGACCGCACGTCGTTGAAGGTGCAGCGCACGGTGCCGGTCGGGCGGGTGCCGTACTGGTCGGCGTCCAGCACGGACGGGCGCTACTGCTTCGTGTCGGTCGCGGGCGACGACCGCGTCTCGGTGATCTCGTTCAAGACCGCGCGCGAGGTGGCGCGCATCAAGGTCGGCGACCACCCCCAGCGGATGCGCACCGGGCGGGTGCGCAAGAGCGCGCTGCGCTGACGCGCTACGAGGGGGTCGCCGGAACCGCGGCGCTCCGCTCGCGGAGGACGACGGCTGCGACGACGGCCATGCCCGCCATGACGACGGCGCTCGCGAGCGCGGCCGCTTGGAGGCCGTGCGTGAGCGCCTCGCCGGCCGGGACGGCGTCGGCGACCTGGCTGCGGTAGACGGCGGTCCCGAGGCTGCCGAGGAGCGCGATCCCCAGCGCGCCGCCCAGCTCGGTGCCGGTCTCGGACAGCGCCGACGCCCCTCCGGCCCGCTCGGGCGGCGCGGCGGCGACGATCACGTCGGTGCTGAGCGTCATGACCAGTCCGACTCCGAGCGCAAGCGCCACCGAGCCGGCCACGAGGGCGGCGAGCCCGGACGCCGGCTCGACCTGCGTCAGGACCGCGAGGCCGGCGGCCGCGACCGCCATGCCGGCGGCGACGAGCGACGCCGGACGGACGGCGCCTGCCAGGGCCGGGGCGAGCATCGAGCCGGCGACGATCCCGGCGGACGAGGGGAGCGTCCACAGCCCGGCCTCCAGCGGGCCTATGCCGAGCCCGAGCTGGAGGTACTGCGCGACGAACAACTCGGTGCCGAGGATCGCGAAGATCGCCAGCCCGTTCGACGCGAGCGCGACGCCGAAG